>VGSX01000036.1 GCA_016874895.1 Deltaproteobacteria bacterium | reverse complement strand
ATGGGACGCTCTGGACAATCCCGAAGCCTTGCCCATCCGCATCCAAAACCCGGCCAAGAAGCTGGACCACGTGAAGCGGGAGATTGCCGCTATACGGTTTTTTGAAATACCGGCGGGGGCGATAGAATCTTATCAATATTAAACTGTAGCCGCAGGCTTCAGCCTGCGAAAAAAAACGCCAGCTAAAGCTGGCGGCTACAGAAATTTAATGGGCGGCTCCCGAATGCCTCAGTCACCACCCTTATTAGTGTATAATGGTTTTTATCACATTTGGAAGATAGGCGCCACAAAAAGGAGGTTAAAAGTATGGAACCCCCCATTGAAGACCTGCTGCATAAGGTTAGAGTCATTTCCCAGACCAGTTACGCCACGATCCTGAGCCGGATCATCGACAGCGTGTATGAGAAAGTGGAAGAGGAATACGACACCGAACCTCTGAGCCCGGAAGAGTTACAGGCCCTGGAAGAGGTCGTGGCCGCCGTCAAGCGTGGCGACCTGAGCCGGTTCATTTCTTTGGAAGAGTTTGAAAAGAAACACGGCTTATGAGTTGCCGGGTTAAACTTAAAGCCCTCTACGAGTTATGGGACGCTCTGGACAATCCCGAAGCCTTGCCCATCCGCATCCAAAACCCGGCCAAGAAGCTGGACCACGTGAAGCGGGAGATTGCCGCTATACGGTTTTTTGAAATACCGGCGGGGGCGATAGAACCTTGTAATAGCCAAGGAAAATTATGATGAGATACTCAGATGATGAACTTGAATCTCTTCTTGACGATATAGAATCGGACATCACAGAGCGCAAAGAGTCTTGGAAAGGTGGTTCCCCGGATACCGGACGACAGGCGGTTTGCGCTTTTGCAAACGATTTACCTGACCATCGACGACCGGGCGTGCTTTTTGTTGGCGCCAAGGACGACGGCATACCCTCCGGGCTGCCAATCACTGATGAACTACTCCGCACACTTGCCGACGTCAAAACCGACGGCAATATCCTGCCGCCACCTTCCCTAATAGTCGAAAAACGCAGTCTAAAAGGTGGTGAAATCGCAGTTGTTACTGTCCAACCTTCCGATAGTCCACCGGTAAGATATAAGGGACGAATTTGGGTTCGAGTCGGTTCACGTAGGGACTTGGCTACCCAGCAAGAAGAGCGGATTCTGAATGAGAAACGGCGGTATCGGGACATTCCCTTCGATGTGCAGCCATTACCTTCTTGTGATCTATCAGCCCTTAGTCGGGTTTTATTTGAACAGGAGTATCTACCTAATGCAGTTGCCCCCGAAATTCTGGCACTCAACGACCGATCTTACGAAGAAAAACTGGCCTCTTGTCGGATGATCGCCTCTGTCGACGATCCTACGCCAACGATTTTGGGTATATTGGTGCTGGGCATGTCTCCAAGGGATTGGATTCCCGGGGCGTATATTCAATTCCTTCGTATTGCCGGTTTAGAGCTCACTGATCCGATCCAGGATGAGGCAATCATTGATGGGGGTCTCGGACAGATTTTACGTCGGATTGACGAAAAGATTGATGCGCATAACCGCAGTGAAGTTGATATAAAGTCAGCCGATAGGGAAATACGAAGAGTGCCCTATCCGAGGGTGGCTCTGCAGCAGTTGATTCGCAACGCTGTGATGCACCGCACCTATGAGAACACACATGCACCTGTCCGTGTCTATTGGTTTGATGATCGTATCGAAATCAATAATCCCGGAGGACCCTTCGGCGCCGTCACCAAGGAGAACTTCGGACGTCCGGGCATTACCGATTACCGCAACCCGAATCTGGCAGATGCTATGAGGGTCATGGGATTTGTGCAGCGATTCGGTGTAGGCATCCAACTCGCAAGGTCGGAACTGAAGCTCAATGGCAATCCTGATCTCGAATATCATATTGAGCCGACGATCGTTCTTGCCACAGTGAGGAGGCGACCATGAGTGTTCCAGTATTGACCTTTTTCAATAACAAGGGTGGGGTCGGGAAAACATCTCTGGTGTATCACCTGGCATGGATGTTTGCGGAACTCGGTTATAAGGTTCTGACAGTGGATTTGGATGCGCAGGCGAATCTCACGGCGGCCTTTTTGGACGAAGACAAGCTTGAACACCTGTGGGAAGACCAAGCAGGCCCCACAACGATTTATCGGGCTTTAAAGCCGCTCACCGAAGTTGGTGATTTGCTCAATCCTGAACTTCAGGAAGTAACGTCACAGCTTTACCTTATAGCCGGAGATGTGGCCTTGGCCTCATTCGAGGATACCTTGTCACAAGCTTGGCCGGATAGTATGGGGGACTCAAATTTATATAGGCATTTTCGCATCCTCACGGCGTTTTGGCAGCTGGCCCAAATGGGAGCAACTCAGGCAAACGCTGAAATTATACTTGTTGATGTCGGCCCTAACCTGGGGGCCATTAACCGTTCGGCTCTTATTGCCTCCGATTATGTCGCCATCCCCCTCGGGGCCGATCTCTTTTCCCTGCAGGGCTTGAAAAACCTGGGGCCAACCCTTCGTTCATGGCGTAGTCTGTGGCAAAAAAGATTGGATAATTGGCAGCCACCTGGTTTTGATCTTCCTAAGGGACACATGGCCACACTTGGATATATCGTTCAACAACATAGCGTCCGGCTTACCCGTCCTGTCAAGGCCTATGACAAATGGATAAACCGCATGCCCGCCGTTTACCACGAAGCCGTTCTCCAAAATTCAACGAATGCTAAAACTCCATCGGAAGACCATGATTGCTTAGCCACCTTGAAGCATTACCGTAGTCTGATCCCTATGGGCCAGGAAGCTCGAAAACCTATTTTTTATCTTACACCTGCCGACGGCGCCATCGGCAGCCACGCTCAAGCCGTTCAAGAAGCCCACAAGGATTTTAAGCACCTTGCTGAAAAGTTACTCGAACGAATGGGACCGTTTAAAACTGCTCAGGAAATAGAATGAATAACGACAAACGCCTCATCGAAGACTACCTGCCCATAAAGGCCATCAGCGCCGAAGCTTCTCGGGAGAAGTCCATCCGCAAAGGGCATATATCGACCCTGCATCTGTGGTGGGCCAGGCGGACCTTGGTGGCCTGCCGGGCGGCGGTGTATGGAGCTTTGGTTCCGGCGGACCAGTTTCAACCCCAGAATGGTCCTGAGTCCACGAGAGGCAGCCTGGGGCGGGCCAATGCCGCCAAGTTTATGGAGCGCTTGTGTCAATACCCCGGCCATCCGGGGGTGATCAAGGAGGCGGAGCGTCACATTCTGGAGGCCCATGCTCAGCGTCTGACGGAAGAGACCGGGCAGAAGGTAACCAGAGAGGACATTGAAGCCGGGCGAGCGCCTCGGCCAAAGGTGCTGGACATGTTCGCCGGGGGTGGGGCCATCCCCCTGGAAGCCCTACGCCTGGGGTGCGAAGCCTATGCCCTGGACCTCAACCCGGTGGCCTATCTCTGGACTCGCACGGTGACCTGCAAAAATCCAGTATGCGGTGCCACTGTTCCTCTTGTGAAACAAACTTGGTTGTGTAAGAAGAAGGGCCGCTACGTGGCCCTGAAGATGCTCGCCCCTCCAGGGGAGAATCAGGTGAGCTTTGAAGTAGTGGAGGCGGCTTCAGAGAAGGGGCTTGGCTTTGACCCAACGGCCTTTTCATCCGGGGGCAATGCAACTTGCCCTTTCTGTGGCACTGTAGCTGATAGCGCCTATGTCAAGGCCGAAGGCTGCACCAAGCGGATTGGGCAACAAGCAATGGCAGCAGTGAGTATTCAACCAGGTAAAAAGGGTAAAGTTTACCTTTTCCCAAGCATAATCTTATACCCTGTGATCGATTACAAATGGAGGAAGTGGGACAGGAAATCGACCAGCTGCAGAAAGACCTGGCCCAGGGAGGGAATGCCAGTCAGCGCCAGAAGCTGGAAACCCTCCTGAATTTCGCCCAAGAACTCCGGGACTTCCGGGAGGAGCTGCTGAGGGTGGCGAAGCTGCCCTATAAGCCCAACCTCAACGATGGCGTCCTAATAACCGCCTCACCCTTATGGAAACTCTTCCGCCTCCCCAAGTGGCGCAAGGACCTGGAAGACTGCTGGAAAAAGCTCGCCGCCGGGGAATACGACTGGGCTCACCTGGCCTACAGCATCTGGCCCGACCGGGTCAAGGATAAATGTAAGAAAGACAAATCCCTGGCCATCGCCCATGATCTGGAAGACCTTTACGAAGAGCCCCCGGCCGCACCCAAATGGGTCAAGAGAAAGAAAGGGAGTGGATGAGGCATTCCCCGGGGGAAGAGGACACTCCCCGGCTGGAGCCGGGGCACGGGTTGGGATTAAACCCCATGCTTTTTCACTGCCTACTGCCTACTGCCTACTTCCTACTGTTAACTGCCCACCGCCACTGCTTTTTTTTGTACACCCCCCACGCTTGCTTTATCACCTTTATGGTGATATCTTTAGAAGGTGATTAAATCATTTAAGTGCAAAGAGACTGCGAAGATTTTCCACCGGGAAATTTCGAAGCGGCTACCGCCGCATATCCATAAGATCGCCCGGCGTAAATTATTCATGCTCAATGCCGCAGAAAGCCTGGATGATATCAAGAGCCCGCCGGGCAACTGTCTGGAGGCATTGCGGGGCAGTCGAACCGGGCAATATAGTATCAGAATAAATCAACAGTTCCGGATCTGCTTTGTCTGGCGGGGAAGTGATGCTTATAACGTCGAAATTGTCGATTACCATTAAGGAGTAGATGACCATGGCCGCTCAGAAATTACCGCTGATTCATCCGGGCGAAATTTTGCTGGAAGAATACCTGAAGCCACTGGGGATAAGTCAAAATAAACTCAGCCGGGATCTTGGCGTCCCGGCTCAGAGGATCAATGCCATTGTCCGGGGCGAGAGGTCAATAACCATTGATACCGCTCTCCGCCTGGCGAAATATTTTCAGACGACGCCGCAGTTCTGGCTCAATCTTCAAGCTCATTATGATCTGGAAATGGCAGAAGATTCGCTTTTAGTCGATCGGATTAACCGGGAAGTCAGAGAAAGGGGATCAGATCAGAGAGTTGTAATTGATCACAGGGTCTAGAGTGACGCTTTTCAAGCTGGAGGAAGAAGCCAGACGAGAAAAACGGGTCCTGTGGGGTCTGCCGGAAAGCGACAGAATAGCGCCGTGGGAATGGCGGGAGAGGAGGCGCGATCATTCTTTAAATCTGTGAAAAGCTTTGGGGACAGATTGAGGACAGAAAAATGGCCCGACAAAAAATTATCGGGCCTAATAAAATCAATAAGTTAGATGGGGTGAGCGACGGGATTTGAACCCGCGGCCACCGGGGCCACAACCCGGTGCTCTGCCCCTGAGCTACGCCCACCACGTAATTAGGAAATGTATCATATTAAAATTTAGTTGACAAGTTATCCTCGCGCCATTGCTCTGTCAGGGTGAACCGCTACAGCCCCAGATCCTTTTTGAAGTTATCCAACCCTACCTCATCGATGATCTTCCCCAAGCGTCTCTTTTTATCGGCCTTGATATACCATTCCATGATCTTGTCGACGAGTTGCATGACCTGGTAGTCATCCAGTTCATCGGCGATGACGTCGGCCAGACGGGGTTTGATGCCGGAGACGAAACCCCCGGCATAGACCCGCCAGCCGTTTTTAAAGCCCACCAGGCCGATATCCTTGATGGCGCTTTCGGCGCAGGAATTGGGGCAGCCGGAAACGCCCATTTTAAATTTATAGGGCAGTTGGAAGCCGTGGTATTTGCCGTCCAGGGCCAGGCCGATTTTAACTGCGTCCTGGAGGCCGATGCGGCAGAAATCGGTGCCCGGACAGATTTTCACCGACCGGACGCACAGGCCGATGGCGGCCCCGGGAGTCATGCCCAGGTCATGCCAGACCCAGTCCAGATCGGCTTCTTGCAGCCCTACCAGGGCCATGCGCTGGGCCGAGGTAATTTTTATGGCCTTGACGCCGAACTTTTCGGCCACGTCGGCCATCCGGCGAAGCATATTGAAGTCGGTGATGATGCCGCCCGGGATGTGGGGGGCAATGGCATATGAGGTTTTATCTCTCTGCAGAATAGCGCCTTTTTCCAGAATGTCGTCGGGCACTGACGTCCTCCTTTAGTTGAATCGTTAATAGGAGAGAATAAGTATCATCCATCCGGAAATCAAGAGTTTCCGGGAGATGAATTAATCCTGTAGCCGCACCCAGGTGGCCTGGGGACCCTTAAGACCTTCCTCCCAGGCCAGCTTCACTTTCTGGCCCACCTGAAGCTGAAGGAATTTTCCCTTCTTGACGGCGTTGGCGTGGAAATAAACCTCATCGCCTTCCGCGGTTTCAATGAAGCCGAAATCCTCATCAGGAAAAATCCTCAGGATTCTCCCGGAAACCGAGGTTTCGGGGTGGGTCTTGACTTTCTGTTGCCGGGTATCGGAGGTCTCCTGCAGCCGGCGGTCCAGGACATCGAAGGCCTCGACAATGAGGGGGTGAACCAGTTCGCCCTGGCGGGTGACGGTGAGGACGTTGCCGGGAATGGTGGCGATGATGCGGATCTCGAATTGTCCCTGGCGGTGGTGGCCGGTGCCGATGATTTCCACCCTGGTGCTGACGATGGCTGCATTGTAGCGTTTCTGCAGCCGGGCCAGTTCAGATTCGATCTTTTCCTTCCACTCTGGGAGGATCTCGAGGTTCTGGCCTTCAATAAAGATGTTTAAGGGGAGCATGCGCTAACCTCCTGCTCTTTTCAGGATAATGCTTTATTAACAAAAAAAACGCCCCTTGTCGATGGTATCTCCCGGTTCTGCCGGAAAAAAAAGATGCTGCGGTTGCGCTGCCGGGTTCTTGTGATACATTTTTAGTATTAGTGGTCAGTGGTCAGTGGTCAGTGGTTAGTGGTTAGTTTTTATATATATAAGCGGTCAGCCGTCAGCCAATGCTTTAAATTCAAATAGTTATTCCAGGATGGCAGCTCACTGGTTTCTCGATGAGTCTCCCTGACCGATTGTTTTTGCTGACAGCTGACAGCTGAAAGCTAATAGCTGATAGCTGATAGCTGAACGCCTGCAATAAAATTTGTCAAAAATTTATCCGGGGTAGTGCATTTCCCCAGCGGAGGAAGTAGCCATGCAGCAGGCCAGATTTTACGAACCGAAGGAAGACCACAAGGTAAAATGCCATCTGTGCGCCCACGGGTGCGTCATTGACCCCGGCAAACGCGGCATCTGCATGGTGCGGGAAAACCGCGGCGGCATCCTGTATTCCCTGGTTTACGGAAAAATCGTCTCCCAGAACGTGGATCCCATTGAGAAAAAACCCTTGTTCCACTTTCTGCCGGGCAGCCGGTCTTTCTCCATCGCTACGGCGGGCTGTAACTTTCAGTGCGAGCATTGCCAGAATTACGAAATCTCCCAGTGGCCCCGCCTGTGGAACAAAGAAATTCCCGGCCAGGAGGCCACGCCGGCCCAGATCGTCGCCAGCGCCCGGGACAGCGGCTCCGCCAGCATATCCTACACCTATACCGAACCCACCATTTTCGGGGAATTCGCTTATGATACCGCCGTGTTGGCCAGGGAAGCGGGAATCCGCAACGTCTTTGTGTCCAACGGCTTTATGACAGAAAGGTCGGCCACTGCTATGGCGGAGGTGCTGGACGCCGACAACATCGATCTAAAAAGTTTTTCCGATGCTTTTTACCGCAAGATCTGCAAAGCCAGGCTGCAGCCGGTGCTGGACACCATCAGCCGCATGAAGGAGTTGGGGGTTTGGCTGGAGGTGACTACCTTAGTCATTCCGGGCTTGAACGATTCCGACGAGGAGCTCAAGGAGATTGCGGAGTTCATCAAAGACGTGGGCGTGGACATTCCCTGGCATGTTTCGGCTTTTTATCCCACCTACAAGATGCTCAACCGGCCGCGCACCCCGGCCCAGACTTTGCGGCGGGCCCGGCAGATCGGGCTGGAGGCGGGACTGCGCTACGTCTACACCGGCAATATTCCCGGTGAGGACGGCGAGAAAACCTTCTGTTACGCCTGCGGCGCCCTGGTCATCGACCGCATGGGTTACACCATCCGGCATAATTATCTTAAAGACGGCGCCTGCGCCCAATGCGGGGTTCGCATCGACGGCGTCTGGGAATGACATCCTGGCGTTGGAAAAAATTACCGGGTCCGCGCCGATTTTTTCCTCCGGCGGGGTTTAGACAGTAAAGCGGCGAACAGAACGTCTGGACGCACCCACAGGAGGAAGTATAAAGATGATGACAGGTTTTCGGAAAAGTAGATTAACCCTGATACTGGTACTGGGGCTCAGCCTGGGGCTCGCCCTGTCAGCCTGGGCCGGTCCTAAAGGCAAAGGCGGCGGCCATGGCATGGGCATGTGGGAAGATTGCTGCCCCATGGGTCCCGGTATGGGTATGGGCATGCAGCATGGCCGAGGCATGGGCGGCATGCAGCTGACCCCGGATCAGGCTGCCAAGGTCTTTGATCTGCGGCATAAGTTCATGAATGACACCGCCGAGCTGCGCAAGCAGATGATGGTTAAAAGGGCGGAGTTAGGCGAGCTGTGGCGCACCAAGGACCCGGATCAGGCCAAGATTGCAGCCAAGCAGAAAGAAATTAACGCCCTGCGGGATCAGCTGCAGGAAAAAGGCCTGGCTTTGAAAATGGATATGCGGCAGATCTGCCCGATGATGGGCGAGGGCCCCCCCTGGACCCGGTCCCAAGGCCCCCCGGCCCCCGCAGGTGAGAAAAAATAATTGTCAGAGTTCAGCGGTCAGCTTTCAGCCATCAGCTGCTGAACGCCTGCACATTTAAACTTCACCCAACCCCTGCCTCCTATAACCCCTAACCGGCAGGGGCGGGCCGCCCGGCTCCCCCTGCCCCTTTTCGTCTGCCGAGCATGCATAACAGCTCGGAGGTGTGAGTCCCATCCCCGACCTGATGGCGGTGAAGGGTTAGCGAAGCGCCAGGGCATCATCGTGAGGCGGGGTCTGAAGGAATCGTGGAGCAGAACCCTAACCCTCTTCCAGAGGGAGATGGGACAGTTGGCAACTTATTAAAATCCCCCCTAACCTCCTTTCTTCCCTCCCTACTTCATTGCAGCCTTTTGGGGCATTACGAGTTTTTGGACCAGATGTTTGTCGACGAGTTCGGCCAACGCCTGGGCCAGTACCAGGTGGCCGTATGGGGTCAGGTGAGCGCTGTCGGCGTAACATTGGGTAATGGCAGCAAGAGGCGAAAAAACCTGTTTCATGGAAAGCAGGTAGACCCCCGGCCCTTGCAGGGAATGGGCCATGACGGCCAGTTCCTGGTCGCTTATGCTGGGCCCTCCGGATTCCTGGCATTGCAGGACGCCCTGGATCACCAGGACCAGGGGTAGGCCCTGCTGCCGCACCAAGGCCGCGCTTTCTCGGGTGGTCTGCCAGAACTGCTCCCGCCACAGTTGCACTTGCGCCTCATTGAGAGATGCCCGCAATTCCGCCTCGGCATCGTTAACGGCTGATTGCCGCCTGATTTTGTCCGGGAGCAGTTTCCAGAATATTTTTTCGGTTTTTATCTCGTAGGCTCGGGCGAAGATGTAGCTCTTCATGGGCCAGTGCCGGGGATGCCAGCTGTGAAAATCCTGCCGGCGGCGGTATTCCCGTTCATCCTCATACTCATTGGAGTCGTTGAGGTGCAGGATAACCAGGTGGGGATTATATTCCAAGGCCTTACGCAGCACTAGTTGATTCCGCCTGGCCCCGTAACCGGCCACGGCCAGGTTGAGCACTTCGGTCTTTGTCCCCTTTTGCTGTAGCGTTTCCTGGAGCCGCCAGGGATAAGCTGCCTGGAAAAAAGGACCTCGGGGCACGGAATCACCTAATACCAGGATGCGCCAGGTGGCGGTTTCGGGCTGACGACTAAAGGTCTGGGGCAGGAAACGGCGGCCCCCGGCCCGCACCAGGCGTACTGTGCCGTCCTTTGACTCCACGAACCCGGCATCCGGATGATAGCCATAGGAAAACCGCCCGGAGACATCATCAGGCAGCAAGAGGCGCACCCCGGCCTCGGCGGCCAGGAGCAGTCCGAGGGCGAGCAGGAATGCCGGGGTTAAGAGCTTTTTCATCAGAACTGAAAATAGATAAATTCCTGGTCATGCTCGGTGGAGGAGACGATGAGCAGGATCATGGCGGCATAGATGACGCCTCGCATTCTCCAGGGCAGCGGCTTTAGCCTGGTTTCGCCGTCTGCGGCCAGGCTGACCGCCTGCAGGAGGATCAAGGGCGCCACGTGCATAACCAGCCACCACCAGGATGACAGCCAGGGCGTTTCCACCGGTCCCCAATGGCCCAACGCCGTCAGCCACATCCAGAAATGGCTCAGGGACGGGCTCCGAAAAATCGCCCAGCCCAGCAGTGTAAAGCTGGACATCAGCAGCCAGGCCAGCCAGTTTTGCCACTGCCGGGAAAATTGCTGGCGGTTCAGACAGGTGAGCGGCCCGAAGCGGTAAAGCATCAATAAAAACCCGTGATAGGCCCCCCAGAGCACGAAGATCCAGGAAGCCCCGTGCCATAAACCGGCCAACAGCATAGTGATAGACAGGTTCCGAACCGTCTGCCCGGGAGTACCCCGGTTACCGCCCAAAGGAATATAGACATAATCTCTGAACCAGGTGGACAGGGAAATATGCCACCTGGCCCAGAAATCCGAGGGATTCATGGCCAGGTAGGGAAAACGGAAATTCTGGGTCAGATTGATGCCCAGGAGCCTGGCGGACCCCCTGGCGATGTCGGTATAGCCGGAAAAATCCCCATAGATCTGGAAGGCAAAGGCTAAAGCGCCTAACAGGGCCCAATAAGCGTTTAGCTCGGCAGCGGGATCAAAGACGTAATTGGCCAGCAGGGCGCAATTATCCGCCACAAATACTTTCTTAAAAAGCCCGGTGAGAATCAGGACCAGGCCGTCCTGGAGATTACCGGCCGAAAAAGCCAGGTGTTGCTGCAATTGCGGCAGCAACTGGCGGCTGCGCTCAATGGGTCCGGCCACCAACTGGGGAAAAAATGCGTCAAAGACTGCGAAGGTTAAAAAGTCCCGGCAGACCTCCCCTTGACGTCGGTATACATCCACGACGTATCCCAAAGACTGAAAAGTGTAGAATGAGATCCCCACGGGAAGAATGATCTGCAGCGACGGCCAATTGGGCTGAAGGCCGAAAAAGCTCAGAACCGAACCGGCCGAATCCAGGAAGAAATTGAAATATTTAAAAAAACCGAGGATGGTAAGACAGAATAAAATACTCAGCAACAAAAAACTACGGCCCCGGACCTCGGCCCGAAGCCGCCAGATGGTCAGATAGAAACCCAGAAAGACCAGTGAGGCAGTGAGGGCCACCAGCAACATGGTGCCGTCGATACGAGAATCGGGAATCAACCAGAAACAGCCCAACAACCAGCCAAAGGGCCAAAATACAACGGCAAGGGTCTTTTTTAGGTTTCTCCTCTCCCCTTTGATGCCCAGGGCACAGAGGAAATCCACCCCGGTGGTACTGAATATTAAGGCCAGGAAACGCAGGTCCCAGAAGGCGTAAAAAGTGTAACTGGCCAGGAGCAGGAGCCACAAGCGATACTTATGCGGCAGGCGCCAGTAGATCAGGACCACAAAGGCCAGCAAGAAGGGAAATTGCCAGGAAACAAAAGACATAAGAAAATCGCCAAGGGTTATGGTTCAGGGCTTGTCAAGGTAACTCCGGCTGCAATCGCCCTTAGATTAAATGCAGGCGTTCAGCTATTAGCCATCAGCAAAAACAATAGGTTAAATCAATACTGACGGCTGAAAACTGACCGCTGCACGCTTACTAGTAAAATATTATTCCGGGGGGGGCGGTCGGCAGCTTTTCGGGTCATGGCAGGACCAAAGCTCCGCCTTTGGGTTGCAACAAATCGATTTTTCGTGATAATAACATACACTAATAAGAAAAAGAAGCATACCGTGGCTACCAGGCGTGATAAACCAGATTATTTCAGTCGGCGGGCCCGACACGAACAATTTGTTTCCCGGGCCGTGTATAAATTGGCGGATATTGACAAAAGATTCCGCCTGTTGCACCCCGGCCAACGCGTGCTGGATCTGGGCTGCGCCCCCGGCTCCTGGCTGCAGTACCTCGGTTCCCGGGTGGGCAATACAGGTTTAGTCGTCGGTTTGGACCGCCAGCCGGTGAAGGTGCCGGTGAAGCCGCCGGTGTATTTCTGGCAGACCGATATTGCCACTCTTGATCCGCATCGGTTGAAAACCCTGACCCCGGCCTTCGATGTCGTGGTGAGCGACCTGGCCCCGGCCACCTCCGGCATAAAAGACGTGGATCATCAACGTTCTCTGGAGCTGGCGCGACTCTCCTGGCAGTATGCCCGGGTGCTCTTGGATGAAGGGGGGCACTATCTGGTAAAAGTCTTTGAGGGGCCCGATTTTCCCGGATTCGTAGCGGAAATCAGACCCCACTTCCAGCAGGTGCAGATCGTCAAACCTGAGGGTTCCCGGAGTGACAGCCGGGAAATCTACCTGCTGGCCCGGCGGCGGCTTAAACCTCCGAATGATGTCTAAGCTTTTAGGGCGAATTACCAGTTAAAACGACCATGGCCAACTTGGATCAGCCTTGGATGTGAATAATTCTTACCGTGTAAATCCCCCTTTAATAAAGGGGGACTTTAAAAAGGCCACCTTATTTCTCCCTTTTTCCGGAGGGGGATCAGGGGGGTTTTAATCATCGGGGGCGAAGAGCAAACTATTTCCTGCCTGGTTGATAAATTTAAGGGGAGGTCGACGCGTCTATGTCTGGACACTCGAAATGGAGCACCATCAAGCGCAAAAAAGGTGCTGCGGATATTAAAAGGGGGAAGATTTTCAGCAAATTAAACAAAGAAATCATGGTGGCGGCCCGGTTGGGCGGGGGCGATCCCACCGGCAATCCGCGCCTGCGGGCTGCCATAGCCGCAGCCCGAAATGAGAACATGCCCAAAGAAAACATAGACCGGGCCATTAAAAAGGGCACCGGCGAATTGGATGGGGCCAGTGCTTTTGAAGAGGTCATCTACGAGGGCTACGGTCCGGCCGGGGTCGCCCTGTTGGTGGAAAGTCTCACCGACAATAAAAACCGCACGGTTTCGGATGTCCGGCATCTGTTCAGCAAATACGGCGGCAGCATGGGGGAGGCCGGGTGTGTGGCCTGGATGTTCGATAAAAAAGGGGTTATCGCCTTTAATAGAGAAGGGGTGAGCGAGGACGAGCTTATGGAAGCTGCCCTGGAGGCCGGGGCCGAAGATTTACAAGTAGGTGAGAGCGAATACGAAGTCATCACCGATCTGGCCAGCTTCGAAAAGGTTAAAGCCGTTCTGGAAGATAAGGGTTTCTCCTGGGAAGTAGCGGAAATTCAGATGCACCCCAAGACTACGGTGCGGGTGGAAGAGGAAAAGCCGGCCCAGCAGCTTTTAAAACTAATGGAAATGTTAGAAGACCACGACGATGTGCAGCACGTCTTCGCCAATTTTGACATCCCTGATTCCCTCTTGGAGGCCCTGGGATGAGCCTGACGGTTTTGGGGGTTGATCCGGGCTCCCGGGCCACCGGCTATGGCCTGGTGGCGGCCGACGGAGACCGGTTGCGCCACGTGGACAGCGGCTTCATTGCCGTGCCCCAGCGCTTGCCCCACAGCCAGCGCCTGGCCAAGATATTTCAGAGCCTGGAGGGCCTGATCAGGGTCTATGATCCGACCGTTTTGGTTGTGGAAGCCGTCTTTTTGGCTAACAATGTTCAGAGCACCATCAAGCTGGGCCAGGTGCGGGGCGTTGTGCTGCTGGCCGCGGGTTTGGCCAACCTCCCCGTATTCGAATACTCTCCCCTGGTGTTGAAAAAAGCCATCGTGGGATACGGCCAGGCCAGCAAGACACAGATGCTCCTTATGGTGGAGCAACTCCTGGGGCTCAAGATCAACAACCACAACACCGCCGATGCCCTGGCGCTGAGCCTCTGCCACCATTTTTACAGCCGCTGGAGCCGCCAGGTGGACGCCCCCCAGGCCATATGATAGCCTTCCTGGACGGCGAGTTGCATGAGAAACGACCGGATTACGTCATCCTGAACGTGGGCGGGGTGGGGTATCACGCCTTTATACCCTTATCCACCTTCTATCACCTGCCAGAACCGCCGGCCCGGGTGGCCCTCCAGATTTACACCCACGTGCAGACCGACACCTTGCAGCTCTACGGGTTCGCCACCCCGGATGAAAAACAGACTTTCATAAAATTATTAGCCATTCCCCGGGTCGGCCCCAAACTGGCCCTTAACATCCTCTCCGGCATCAGCCCCCAGGACCTGGCCCAGGCCCTGATGCAAGGCGACATCAAGAGATTAGCCGCCATCCCCGGCTTGGGCCGTAAATCAGCAGAGCGGCTCGTGGTGGAATTAAAAGGCAAACTCGGCCCGGCCATGCCCCCTCTGGCCACTGCCGTGGCAGGACCTCAGGGCTCTCTGTGGGATGACGCCCTCTCCGCCCTCATCAATCTGGGCTACTCCCGGATTCACGCCGAAGAAGTTCTCAGAATGGTCCACGCCCACGAAAAACCCCTTACCCTGGAAGACATCCTGCGCCATAGCCTCAGCCGCCTGGCAGCGCAGTAGCGCGACAGCCGGTACGCACCTCGCTTTGTTGTCCTACATTTTCTTTGAACCTTGAACTTTTCATAACGGGGCATGAGCATTGCCTGAAAATGAGTGCCGAGGCAGGAGATCGGGGCGAGAACAGCAACTGTAAACTCTGCGTCCTCTGCCTCTCGGCGGTTTTGTGGTTCACCGCAGAGACGCAGAGGCCGCAGAGGATAGTATAATGCTTGGAACTTTGCACTTTACCGCAGGTGGCAGCTCAGCCAGTGGTGCGGCCCGACCTGCCGGAACTCGGGAAATGTATCCCGGCAGCGGGGTTCGGCCTCGGGGCAGCGGGGATGGAAGGGGCATCCGGAAGGCACCTGGAGCGGGCTGGGAGGGTCTCCTTTCAGGCGGGGCGCCGGCAGGCGGCGGCCCGGATCGGCGTCGGGTGCGGCTTCCAGGAGAGCCTCGGTATAGGGATGCAGGCCGCGGTGACAGAACCTCTGGCGGGGGGCCACTTCCATCAGACGGCCTAAATACATGACTGCAATGCGGTCGCTCATGTGGCTGATGACGCTCAGGTCATGGGAAATGAAGAGATAGGTCAGCCCCATTTTTTCCTTCAGCGAATTGAATAAATTGAGGATCTGGGCCTGGACGGAGACATCCAGGGCTGACACCGGCTCATCCGCCACGATGAGCTCGGGACTGAGGGCCAGGGCCCGGGCAATGCCCAAACGCTGGCGCTGGCCGCCGCTGAACTCATGCGGATAGCGGTGCAGGGCTTCCGAGGGCAGGCCCACATCGTGGAGTAATTTTTCACACCAGTCCAGACGTTGCTGTTTAGTACCCAACTTATGGATAATATAAGGTTCTTCCAGGATATGGCGGATGGTCAGCCGGGGGTTGAGGGAGGCGTAGGGATCCTGAAAGACGATCTGCATCTTTTGGCGGAGTTGGCGGAGTCGGTCTTTGGGGAGCTTCCAGAGGTTTTGGCCGGCGAACCGAACCTCTCCCCGGGTGGGGGGCATCAGGGCCAGCAATAACCGGCCCAGAGTGGACTTGCCGCAGCCTGACTCCCCCACCAGTCCCAGGGTTTCCCCGGCCAGCAGGGACAGGGAGACCCCGGTGACCGCCTGCAAAAGCTGCCGCCGGGCGAACCAGGTGGCGGCCAGGGGAAAAATTTTATATAGATCGGTGGCCACCAGGAGTGGTTCAGGCACGGTCTTCTCCATGGTGGGATTCCCCTCCCCTGCCATCCTGCCAGAGCCAGCAGCAGACCCCATGGTCGTGGGCCACCTGAATCCAGGGAGGTGATTGGGAGCAGACGACAGAGGCCTGGGGGCAGCGGGGCTGAAAAGGGCAACCGGCCGGCAGTTCGCCGAGGGTGGGAGGCTGGCCGGGAATAGCCTGCAGGTTTTCCGGGTTATCCTGGAAATTCATCCGGGGCACCGAGGCTAACAGGCCCCTGGTGTAGGGGTGCCGCGGTCTGGCAAAGAGTTTAGGCGTGGGTGCGGCCTCGACGATGATGCCGGCATACATGACCGCCACCCGGTCCGTAATCTGGGCCACCACCCCGAGATTGTGGGATATGAGGAGCAGGGCCAGCCGTAGTTGGGTCTGCAGGCGGGACAGAAGAGCCAGTATCTGGGCCTGGATAGTGACATCCAGGGCCGTGGTGGGTTCATCGGCGATCACCAGCTGCGGCTCGCAGGCCAGGGCCATAGCGATGAGCGCCCGCTGCCGCAGGCCCCCGGATAGCTGATGGGGATACTGGCGCAACCGTCGCTCCGGGTCGGCGACCCCCACCCGGGCCAGGCCTCTGGCCGCCTCCGAGAGGGCCGCGGTTTTTTTCAAACCCCGGTGCAGCCGCAGCACTTCGCTGATCTGGTCCCCGATGGTCAACACCGGATTAAGAGCCGTCATAGGTTCCTGGAAAATCATACCGATGCGGTTCCCCCTGATCTGGAGCATTTCCGCCGGTTTCAGGGTCATGAGGTCCCGGCCTTGAAACCATATCTGGCCGGACTGGCGGCTCAGGTGTTCCGGCAGCAACCGGAGAATGGAGAGGGCGGTCACCGTCTTGCCGCAACCGGATTCGCCCACCAGTCCCAGGATTTCGCCAGATTGCAGGCTGAAGGTGACACCGTTCACCGCCGGGGCCAGACCCGCGGGGGTATGAAAAGATGTTTTCAAATCACGGACGTTCAGAAGTGGCGAGCTCAAATCGGACATGCCCCGGTTTCGATTTCCGTCAGCGGCAGTTTAAGGGTGAATACCGATCCCTTGCCGGGTTGGCTGGACACGGTGATATCGCCATTATGAGCCTTGACGATGTTGCGGGAAATGGCCAAGCCCAGGCCGGAACCCCTGGACTTGGTGGTAAAATAGGGGGTAAAAATGTTATCCACCACCTCCGGGGTCATACCTTCGCCGTTATCGGCCACGGCGATTTCCAGATGAGGCGGTCGGCGCTGCACCGATATCGTTATCACGCCGCCGGCGGGCATGGCCTCGGCAGCGTTTTTGACCAGATTCACCATCACTTGTTTGAGCTGCTGTTTATCCACATTACAGGCCGGCAGGGGGGGGATGGCCTCCAGGACCAGCTCGATGTTCTTTTCCTGGAGGGAGTCCTGATAGAACTCGACGATTTCCTGCATGAACTGATCGATCTGAATGGCCTCCCGCTTCAGGGCCGGGGGCCGGGAATAATCTTTCATCTCGGCCATGAGGGTTTCCAAGCGGTTCACCTCTTCGGCGATGATGGCCAGTTTCTGCAGCCCCTTGGCGTCCAGGGTTTTGGCCTTGAGGAGCTGTTGAGCGAATCCACCGATAATCATTAAGGGGTTTTTGATCTCGTGGACGATCTGGGACACGGTATTGCCCACCGCGGCCAACCTTTCATTCTGGCGGAGCTTTTCCTCCAGGGCGACATATTCGCTCATATCCCGGACTATGCCGGTGAAATAGAGGTTGCCGCCGATGTCCGCCACCGAAAAGGAAATGCTCATGGGGAATTCCTGGCCGTTTTTGCGCAGGCAGTTCATCTGCACGTGCTTGCCGATGACGTGTGGCGTGCGGGTGGCGATATAGCGCCGGACATATTCTTTATGTTTATCCCGGTGCGGCGGCGGGATGATGATTTCCAGATCCGCGCCCAGGGCCTCGTCCCGGGAAAAACCGAAAATAGTTTCAGCCCCCTGATTGTAACCCACGATGATATGGTCTTCATTAATGGTGATAATAGCGTCGGCGGCGTTGTCTATGATATCGGCCTGGATTTCTCCGGTGGAGCAGGTTTTTTGCCACTGCTGGAGCAGTTCCCACACCACCGGGCCCGCCTGGCCCGCCACCACCCCCCCGAACTCGGAGAGGTCGGACAACCCCGGATCATCCGGACTTTTTTCCCGCATATCCAGGATCAGGTGAAAAGGCGGTTCGCCCAGATTCCGGAGAATTTCTTGACAGGTGGCGGCTGAGAGTCCGGGCGGCAGTCCCAGGAGAACCGTCTCCATCTGGGGGCAGATCCCATGACCAAAAGGTTGCGTAAGGGTTCTTTGTTCGATCTGGGGCCGGGTTCTCAGCAGGACCACGCGCAGGACTTCAGGCAGATTCATACAATTTTCCGTTTTTGCGTATTGTTGCGGATTAGCTACTCCTCATACCGTTGGAAAACCAGGCTGGCATTGGTGCCGCCAAAACCGAAGGAATTGGAGAGAGCATATCGTAAAGGGACGTCCAGGGCAACGTCCCTGACCAGGTTCAGTCCGGCACACTCCGGGTCAACCTCGGTGGTATTGATGGTGGGCGGGATGCGGCCATGGAGCAGGGAGAGAATGACGAAGATGGCCTCCACCGCGCCGGCGGCTCCCAAAAGGTGCCCGGTCATGGACTTGGTGGCGCTGATCAACGGAAAGGATCGGTCGGAGTTGAACAGTTGCCGTAGGGCCGCGGACTCGTTCCGGTCCCCGGTGGGCGTGGAGGTGGCGTGGGGGTTGACGTAATCTATCTGCTCTGGAAGCACCTGGGCATCCTGGAGGGCCATACCCATGCACCGCACTGCCCCGTTCATGTCGGGATCGGTTATATGACGGGCGTCCCCGGTCATGCCAAATCCGATGATTTCGGCATAAATGGGGGCCTGGCGTTGTCTGGCATGCTCCAGTTCCTCCAGGATCAGGACGCCCGCCCCCTCCGCCATGACAAAACCCTGGCGATCGCGGTCGAAGGGCCGGCTGGCTTCCGTGGGTCGATCATTAAAACCGGTGGCCAGGGCGCCCATGCGGTAAAAACCGCTGACGGTGAGGGGCGTAATGGCCGCTTCGGCCCCTCCGGCGGCCATGAGCTCGGTTTCACCCATCTGCACAGAGCGGAAGGCAGCGCCCACTGCGTGCGCCCCCGCGGCACAGGCGGTGGCCAGGGCCACGTTGGGGCCACGAGCCTGAAAACTGATGGAGACATTCCCAGCCGC
>VGSX01000035.1 GCA_016874895.1 Deltaproteobacteria bacterium | reverse complement strand
CTGGTTCTTGTTCTTCAAAGCCCAGGCCACCAACGCCTACAACGAAGACTATATGGCCAAAAACTGGGAAAAGGTCAAGGCCGAATATCCCGGCTACGCCGATTCCCCGGGCACCTGCCTCCGGAATCATGCGGCCATGATCGAAATGCGGGAAGGCCGCGGCCCCATCATGATGCACACCGACAAGGCCATGCAGGCACTGGCTCAGGTTCTCTCCAAGAAAGAACTGAAACACCTGGAAGCCGAAGCCTGGGAAGACTTCCTGGATATGTCCATTTCCGCCGCCTGCCTGTGGGCCTCCTTCAACATGGAGCCCGACAAGGTCCCGTCGGAAATCATCCCCTCCGAACCCTACCTGCTGGGTTCCCATGCCGGCTGCGCCGGTCTGTGGGTCTCCGGCCCCTCCAAGAACTACATGGGCGCCCCGGATGAATGGTTCTGGGGTTATGACCGGATGACCACCGTGGAAGGTCTGTTCACCGCCGGTGACGGCGTGGGCGCCTCCGGCCACAAGTTCTCCTCCGGCTCCCATGCCGAGGGCCGTATGGCTGCCAAGGCCGCCATCGCCTACATCCTGGACAAAAAGGGCGACGGTCTGGAAGCGGCCCAGAACATCGACGATGTCATCGCCGAGATCTACCTGCCCTTCGAGATCTTTGAGAAATACAAAAACTACAGCACCGCCCCGGAAATCAACCCCAACTACCTGATGCCCAAACAGGTACAGACCCGGCTGCAGAAGCTGATGGATGAATACGTGGCCGGTTGCGCCACCATGTACATGACCAACAAGCCCATGCTGGAAGAAGGCTTGAAACGTCTTAGCATGCTGAAGGAAGACGCCACCCGGTTGGCCGCTCGCGACCTGCACGAACTGATGCGGGCCTGGGAACAGTATCACCGCATCCTGGCCGGTGAGGCCCACCTGCGTCACATCCTGTTCCGGGAAGAGTCCCGTTACCCCGGTTACTACTACCGCTCCGACTTCCTGTCCATCGACGACAGCAAGTGGAAGGTCTTCACCATTTCTCAGTATGATATGAAGACCAACGAGTGGAAGTTTGAAACCCTGCCGTACGTCCAGCTGGTAAAGTAAGCCGGCCCTAACCCCTGGGGCGCTGCGGCGCCCCAGGTTTTGCCATCTGTGGCCGTGGCCACGAACCGGCCACGGCCAGTTTTTTGTGGACGCTTAGTGAGACCCTCCAACCCCCCTTTAAGAATGCGGAATTACCCTCAGACACCGCCCGTCTCCGCCATTTCCCCATTCTTAAAGGGTGGGTCGGGGGAATATCCGCCTGGGGTGGATCAATTTTGGCCCGATTCAAAGCCTCTAGCACACCCCTCCCACTCGTGAAATGCAATTCCAGAAGCTTTGGAACTCCTTATCCCATATCCGATGCCGGGAAGTTCTGAAGGAGGTCTGATGTGAACGCAAGCAATAAGAAAATTCTTGTCATCGGGGGCGGTATGAGCGGCCTGACGGCAGCTTTGGAAGCTGCGGAATCAGGCGCCCAGGTAGTCTTGGTGGAAAAGACTCCCTACCTGGGTGGCCGCGTGGCGCAGCTCAACAAATATTTCCCCAAGCTCTGCCCTCCCACCTGCGGTTTGGAAATTAATTTTAAACGGATCAAAAATAACCCGGATATCACCTTTTATACCCTGACCGACGTGACCCAGATCACCGGCCAGGAAGGGGCTTTCAATGTCACCCTGAATGTCCGGCCCCGTTACGTCAACGACAAATGCGTCGCTTGCAACAAGTGCGCCGAGGTCTGCCCCATCGACCGGCCGAACGATTTCAATTACGGCCTGGATAACCAGAAAGCCGCCTACCTGCCCTTTGATATGGCCTTCCCGCTGCAATATGTCATCGATATGAACGTCTGCCTGGGCGAGGCCTGCCAGAAGTGCGTCAAGGCCTGCGAATACGACGCCATTGAATTGAATATGGCGCCGCAAACCGTCAATGTGGAAGTGGGCTCCATCATCCTGGCCGGCGGCTGGGACCTCTACGACGCCGCCAGAATCGACAACCTGGGTTTCGGCCAGGTGGCCAACGTGGTGAGCAACATGCAGATGGAACGGTTGGCCGCGCCCAACGGGCCCACCAACGGCAAGATTCAGCGTCCCTCCGACGGCCAGGAGCCCAAGAATGTCGCCTTCGTGCAGTGCGCCGGCTCCCGGGACGAAAACCATCTCCCCTACTGCTCTTATATCTGCTGTATGGCCTCCCTGAAGCAGGCCACTTACCTGCTGGATCAGGACCCGGAAGCCCAGGCCACGGTTTTCTACATCGATATCCGCACCCCCGGACGGTACGAACAATTTTACTGGAAAGTGCGGGACCGGGAAAATGTGGAATTGATCCGGGGCAAGGTGGCCAAGATCAGCCAAGCCCCCGGGGACATGGTGGAAGTGGTGGCCGAAGATACCGCCACCGGCAACAAGGTGCGCCGCACCTTTGATCTGGTGGTCCTGGCCGCCGGGATGGTGCCTTCGACAAAGACCGATAAACTCCCCATGGCCGTGAAATATACTGACGATGGGTTTATCGACCCCACCGGTCTGCCCGCCGGCGTTTATGCCGTGGGCAGCTTGAAGAGCCCCCTGGATGTGGCCAAATCCGTCCAAGACGGCACCGGCGCCGCCATTAAGGCTCTTCAGAGCTTGGTAGGGAGGTAACATATGGAAATGGAAGAAAGAAAATACGGCGTCTATATCTGCCAGGGGTGCGGCATCGCCGATGCCGTCAAGCTGGAAGGATTGGAAAAAGTTACCCGCAAAGGCGGCAAGATTCCCCATATCAAATCCCATGAGATCCTCTGCAGCCCGGAAGGTCTGGAATTTTTGAAAAATGACGCGGCCGCCGAGGGGGTTAACTGCCTGGTCATCGCCGCCTGCTCCCCCCGGGTCAAATACGAGGAATTCGATATTCCCGGCTGCCTCATCGAACGGGTGAATCTGCGGGAACTGGTGGCCTGGACCCAGGAACCCCAACACGAGGAAACCCAGGCATTGGCCGAAGACTATGTCCTCATGGGCTGCGCCAAGATTAAAAAGGCCGACATCCCGGTGGGCGCGCCGGTGGAAATCGAACGGGCTATCCTGGTCATCGGCGGCGGCGTCACCGGTCTCACTGCGGCCCTGGAAGCCGCCAGTTTAGGCCAGAGCGTCGTCCTGGTGGAAAAAGAAGCTGAACTGGGCGGCCTCGGGGCCGGCCTCTTCCAGCAGACACCCCGGACGTATCCCTATCAAAACCTGGAAATCCCGGTGGTATTCAGCAAAATCAAGGAAGTCCTGGCCAACCCCAAGATCAAGGTGCTGACGAACTCCGAGGTGGTCCAGACCGACGGCCAGCCCGGCCTGTATGATGTCACCATCAAGACTAACGGCAAGGAAGACGTCTACAAGATCGGGGCGGTCATCCTGGCCGCGGGCGCCAAACCCTATGACGCCAGCAAACTGGGGCATCTGGGTTACGGCCAGTCGGACGATGTGGTCACCAACTGGGAATTGGAAAAAATCGCCGCAGAGGGCAAAATTCTCAGGCCCTCCAACGGCAAACCGGCCCAAAAGGTGGTTTTCATCCAGTGCGCCGGTTCCGTGGACCCGGACCACCTGCCCTACTGCTCGGCTTTCTGCTGCGGCACCTCCCTGAAACAGGCCAAGTATGTCCGGCAGATGAATCCGGATTCCCTGGCGTATATTGTTTATAAAAATATGCGCACCCCGGGGCAGTACGAACTGTTTTACAAGCATACCCAGAACGATCCGGGCATCCTTCTGACCAAAGGCGATGTCACCGGCGTGCAGGTGGCCGATGACGGCAGCCTGGCCGTTATTGCGGAAAACACCCTCCTGGGCGAGAAGATCAAACTCGAGGCGGATCTGGTGGTCCTGGCCACCGGGCTGGTCCCCGCCACCGTGGATAATCCGGTCATTAATCTGAATTATCGCCAGGGACCGGGGTTGCCGGACCTGGAGCTCTATCAGGGTTTTGCCGACTCCAATTTCATCTGCTTCCAGTATGAAACCCGGCGGACCGGGGTTTATGCCGCCGGTGCGGTGCGCCAGCCCATGGATATGGCGGCCGCCATGGAAGACGCAGCCGGGGCGGCCCTGAAGGCCTA
Source organism: Deltaproteobacteria bacterium (assembly GCA_016874895.1). Classification (GTDB taxonomy): domain Bacteria; phylum Desulfobacterota; class Desulfobaccia; order Desulfobaccales; family Desulfobaccaceae; genus Desulfobacca. The sequence continues at coordinate 15,320 of VGSX01000035.1, read as the reverse complement.
CCAGTGCCTGGATCATACTGCCAAAGGAATTGCGGTGCATCCCCGGGCCTGGGACCTGACCTTCCCGGATCCCTTCATGCAGCGCTGCACCTCCTGCAAACGCTGCACGGAAGAATGCCCCTTCGGCGCCATCGAGGAAGATGCGAAGGGAACCCCCTTCTTTAAAATTAACCGCTGCCGGCGCTGCAGCACCTGTATGGGCGCCTGTCCGGAACGTATCGTCAACTTCAAGGACTTTAGCGTCGATATCATCGGCTCCATGGTCAAGGCCATGGATGTCCCCGAAGAAGGGATCCGCATCGTCGCCTTCGTCTGCGAAAACGACGCCGGCCCGGCCATAGACGCTGCAGCTCTTCATAAACTGCGTTTGCATCCCGCCGTCCGCTTCATCCCGGTGCGCTGCCTGGGCTCCTTCAACCTGGTGTGGATCGCCGATGCCCTCTCCCGGGGCATTGACGGCATCATGATCATGGGCTGTAAATACGGCGATGATTATCAGTGCCATTTTGCCAAGGGGAGCGAGTTGGCCAACTACCGGATGGAAAAACTCCAGGAAACCCTGGACCGGCTGGCCCTGGAATCTGAACGGGCCCAATTCTTTGAAGTAGCCATTTCCGATTTCGATAAGCTGCCCAAGTTGATCGATGATTTCGTGGCCAGAGTCGATGAAATCGGTCCGAACCCCTATAAGGAGTTCTAGGAGGTTAATACATGGCTGATGAAACCGTTATCAAGTCCGACCTTCAGTTTGTCAAACGCTTGCAGGAATATGGCGGCGAGTCGCTGAAAAAATGCTATCAGTGCGCCACCTGCTCCGTGGTCTGCAACATCTCCCCGGACGACAAGCCCTATCCCCGCAAGGAAATGCTCATGGCCCAGTGGGGCATGAAAGACCAGATCGTCAAAGATCCGGACATCTGGCTCTGCCATTACTGCGGCGACTGCACCACCTACTGCCCCCGGGGCGCCAATCCCGGCGAGGTGATAGGGGCCATGCGCCAGGCCTGCATCGAACACTATTCCTTCCCGCCCATCCTGGCCCGGATGGTCAGCCAGATGAAGTTCCTGCCGGTACTTTTGGCAGTGCCCGTCCTGGTGATCCTGGCCGTGATGAAATTGGTGGGCACCCTGGGGAACATTCCCGAAGGCACCATCAAGTATTCCAATATGATGCCGCTGTTGGCCGTGGATGCCATCTTTATGGCCGCGGCCGGCTTTGCTGTTTTTGTTTTCGTCAACGGCGTCCGGCGCTATTGGAAGGATCTGAACGCCGAGGTCTCTCCCTGGAAGGCGAAACTGAGCAACAAGAGCGTTATCAGCGCCACCATTGAAGTGCTCAAGGATTTCATCGTGCACAAGCGCTTCAAAGAGTGCGTCACCAACTATACCCGGGCCACTTCCCACCTGCTGCTGGTGTTGGGCTTCATTGCCCTGGGGATCGTCACCGCCTGGTCGGCGTACTATGAATGGGCCTCCAAGTTCGGCCTGATTCCCCACAAGGAATCCCCCTTCGCCATCACCGAACCCATCAAGTGGGTGGCCCTGGTGGGCACCGGCTTGATGCTGTATGGTATTTATCTTATTTACCAGCAGCGCCAGGCCAAGGCCAATTCATCCGGCTTCGGCGGCTACTTTGACTGGCTCCTCATCTGGGTCATCATCGCCGTGGGCCTCACCGGCGTCCTTAGCTGGGGGCTACGCCTGGCCAACCTGGCCTCCCTGGCCTATCCCATGTACTTTGTCCATCTGGTGTCGGTCTTCTTCCTGTTTTTCTACGCCCCCTACACCAAGATGGCCCACCTGGTTTACCGGACCACGGCCCTGGTCTTTGCCAAAATGCAGGGCCGGGAATAGCCTTAACCTATAAACTCCGACCGAAAAGCCGGTCCTCTTCCAAGGACCGGCTTTTGAGTTGGAGCGCTTCCGGTTTCCGGTTTCCAGTTTCTGCCAGAGGCTCACATGAGAATAATTTCATTAAAATAAAGCCAAAGCTGGTCGCAGGCATGATAGACCCTGTTACAAGCTTTTTGATTGTGGGTTTTGGGTTGTCTCTTGCAGCAAAATGCACTATTATTTAATTTCAGAGATAGCTTCTGGCATTATCTTTAGAACCTGATAGGCAAGTTACGACAACTGCCAATAGTTCTTTCCTTTATTTACGGCAGCATACCATAGGATATTAGCCTGAGAATTGCTTCGCCTGACGCAGGCTGACCTGTTTTTTTGGAGCAAAGCATGAAAAGTATGAAGGATGTCAAGCCGGTCCAGTTAGGCCTCAACAGCCGGTTTAAGTTTAAGTGCTACCCGGGCATTTCCTGTTTTACGGAATGTTGCGGCCGGATTGATATTGCCCTCACCCCTTATGATATAATCCGCATCAAAAAACGTCTGGGAATAACCTCGGCCGAGTTCCTGGAGCGCTATACCCGCCGCGAAATTGACGAAAAATCGGGGCTGCCCCTGGTCTTTTTGCGCATGCCGCCGGAAAACAACCATAAATGCCTCTTTGTCACTCCCGACGGCTGCACCATCTATACCGACCGCCCCTGCGCCTGCCGCTACTATCCCATCGGCCAGGCTACCTTGCAGCGCGAGGAAGGTTTGGGAGGCACCGAAGAATTTTATTTTCTCATCAAGGAACCTTACTGTAAAGGACACGAGGAAGCCACCGAGTGGACCGTGGCCTCCTGGCGGGTGGATCAGGAACCGGATCTCTACGATGAAATGAACCGGGAGTGGAAGGCCATGATGCTGCGCCGGGACTCCGACGCCCGCCAGGCCATAGACGAAAAAAAGCAAAAGATGTTTTTCCTGGCCAGCTACGATCTGGACAACTTCCGCCGCTTTGTCCTGGAAAGCAGATTCCTGGACATTTTCGAGGTTGCCCCGGATACCGTCCAGGCCATCACGGATGACGACATCGCCCTGATGAACTTCTCCTTTAAGTACCTGAAATATCTCCTGGTCATCGAGGAGAGCCTGAAACTGAAAGAGAAAGTGGAGCCGGTCCAACCCGCGGCTTGAAAGGATGTTTTTCGGTTTTCATTTTTTGGTTTTTCTTCTCGTGCCCGAGTTGCCCTTGGGCACGGGGGTCAAGAGGATGTGGGCTTTTCCTCCGGTAATAGTTCTCCTGCAGCGCTATCTTTAATCCTCTGCTCATTCTGTCATTATCCTAACGCGGCTTTATCATTAATTGGATAGTTGCCGAAATTCGCGTCTGAATTAAACTTACCCCCGGAAGGGGTGCAAGGCGGGCGGAAATTGCGGCAACCGGTATCAACCATAACTCCAACTTCAGGACCGTGGGGAACAATTTTCCCGGGGAATTATGTGTTAAGGAGGAGGATATGAAAAAAGCCATTGGGATCGCTTTGTTGTTGTTACTTGTTGGCGTGACCGCCGGGTACGCCAAGACCAAGAGCATTGCCAAGGACAACGTCAATGTGCGGGCCAAGCCCAGCCGGCAGGCGCCCATCCTCTTTGTGGCGCCCAAGGGCTACCCGCTCTGGGTGAGGCAGCAACAGAAAAACTGGGTCCAGGTGGAGGATTGGCAGGGCAAGCGGGGGTGGGTTTATAGACCCTTGATCTCTGCCATTCCCACCGCGGTGGTGCAGGTGGAAACCGCCAATGTCAGAAAAAGCCCGAGCCGGAGAGCCTCCCGGGTCACCCAGGCTAAACACGGGGAGATTTATAGAGTGTTCGCCTCCCAGGGGGATTGGGTTAAGATAGGCTATTATTTCGAGAACGAGAAACTGGGCTGGATCCACCGGGATCTAGTCTGGGGTTACTGAACTTTGGGACAACTCCCCGGGACCGCTGATACCCTGGTTCCCCCCTCAGGGGCCGCCATTTCCTGAGTTGACAGGCTAATCAGCCTTAATCATAACAGGGGAGCAGGCGGGCGTTACTCGCCTGCTCCCCCTTTTCTTGCATTCCTTTAACATTCCTGATATCATTTCTTAATTATATTCAGGAGGTTCTTCATGGTGGAGGCCGTATCCCGTCGCGCCCAGGAAATTACCCCTTTTCTGGTCATGGACATCCTCGAGCGGGCCCAGGAACTGGAGCGCCAGGGGGTGCCGGTGATTCATCTGGAAGTGGGACAGCCCGATTGGGATACCCCCCAGGTGGTGAAAGAGGCGGCCTTTCAGGCCATGCAGCGGGGAGAGACGCAATACACCCATTCCATGGGCCTCCTGGAACTCAGGCAGGCCGTCTGCCGGCATTACGAGGAAAAATACGGGGTAGAGCTCACCCCGGACCGAATCATCGTCACCTCCGGCACCTCGCCGGCCATGCTCTTGATCCTGGCGGCTCTGTTGGACCCGGGGGATGAAATTATCCTCACCGATCCCCATTACGCCTGTTATCCCAATTTTGTCCGCCTGGTGGACGCCATCCCCCGCTATGCTCCCATCCGGGAAGAAGACGGTTTCCAGGTGCAGCACCAGGACCTGGCCGCCTGCCTGGGCCCCAAGACCAAGGCCGTACTCATTAACTCGCCGGCCAATCCCACGGGCGCGGTTTTGACCCGGGAAAACCTTGAAGAAATAGCGGCCCTGGGGCCTTATGTCATCTCTGACGAAATATACCACGGCCTGGTGTACGAAGGCCGGGAGCATTCCATCCTGGAGTTCACCGACCGGGCCTTTGTCATCAACGGTTTCTCCAAGGCCTATGCCATGACCGGCTGGCGGCTGGGCTATTTAATCGCCCCCCCGGATTTCATGCGGCCCCTGCAGAAATTGATGCAGAATTTCTTTATTTCCGCCAATGCCTTCGTGCAGCGGGCCGGTATCGCGGCCCTTACCCAGGCCGGGCCCGAAGTGGAGCAGATGCGGCAGACGTACGCCCAGCGCCGCCGTTTCCTGGTGGACGGCCTGGAAAAGTTGGGATTCACCATCCCGGTGCCGCCCACGGGGGCCTTTTACGTCTTTGTCAATGCCCGACATCTGTCCACCGATTCCTATCAACTGGCCTTCGATATTCTGGAACGGGCGCACGTCGGGGTCACCCCCGGCATTGATTTCGGGCCGGGCGGGGAGGGCTTTCTGCGTTTCTCCTATGCCAATTCTTTGGAAAACCTGGCGGAGGCTCTGCATCGCCTGGAGGGGTATCTGGCCGCCCGTTCTTAAGGAGCGGTTTGTAAAACCAGAAGCAGAGGAATGACGCGGAGGAAGTTAGATTTTTTTCAGCCGCTGGCGTCGGCGCCTGATTTTTTTCGAGGCCCGGTGGGCGGGCCCCTTTTTCCGAGTGCGGCTCCCCGGGTCTTCCATCTCGTCAGACTCTTCGGAGAGGTCCCCGGACTCGGCGAATTCCAGGCGGAGGATGAACTCTGCCGCACAGAGCACGGCCGCACCCTGACGGAGGGCATAATCCGCAATCTCCCGGTCCGAAGTGACTATGAGAGCGCGCTCCCTCTCCTGCTCGGCAAGCCGTTTGATGACTGCATCCGCCTTCTCGCCCCGGCGGGAATAAAGGATAAGAATGCCCTGGAAACGATCCCGGTTGCCCATGAACTCGCCCCCCTCCCAGCCATCGAAAACCACGGTGATGGGATGAGGCTTCAGCCGGCGGTAGGCTGCCAACTTTTCCAGGAGGGCTTCCCGGCCCCAGGCCAGGTCTTGCGCCTCCTGGGCCAGCAACTCCGGGGACTGGCGGATGAGATTATAACCGTCAATAATGAGATGTACTGCCATGGGGAATAATCCGCCGGCTGCTCAGGTTAAAGAGCACAGGTTTCGATAGAGTGGAATAAATGGGACAAGCAGATTATCCTCTGCTAACTGTATATTCTTAATCTTTAAGCTGACGTTTGCAAACTGCTAGCCGAACATCTAGAGCTTTTTTACCCTGATGTGTTGAAATTTGAATGAAAATATCATATTTTGATGGTACAAAGAAATATTCCTGCCTCGAATCGTGTTGCTGTGCCTGTGGCGGCAATGTCGGGGTCGGGACCTGGCCGCCTTACAATAGAGAGACACCCGATTATGACTGTTTGCCCGCAATGTCATACAGTTCACGGCGATGAACATAGCTTCTGCCAACGCTGCGGCAATCCTTTGGTGCCGGAAAATAAAGCCCCTCAGAGCGCCTGCCCCAACTGTAGCGGCCCGGTTTTCCCCGGTCAGATTTTCTGTACGGAGTGCGGCCAACGGGTCAAGAGTCTGACCGGCGCCCGCACCATCGCCGGGACCGGCGGACGAGATGATCTTTTTTACAAGTCACCCGCCAGTCGCACCCCTCAGCGCGCCCCGGCAGGACGAAAAGGCCTTTCTCCCTGGCTCATGGGCCTGGCCGGGCTGCTGATCCTGGTGGGGGTCTATTACTTCTGGCCCAAAGCCCCGGATCGCAAACCCCTGGTGAGCCCGCCGGTCCTGCCACCACTTACCGCCCCCGAACGCGTTGACACCCTGCAACGGGATGTGGAGCGTCTGGCCGAAAGGATCCGGTCAGCCCATATGAAAAAAGATATGAGCCTGTTTCGGAGCTGTTATTCCGACTCTTATCCCAATCTGGGAGAGTTGGAACGGCAGACCTATGAAAATTGGAAAAACTTCGATTTCAGGGACGTGCGTTACAACATCTCCAATGTCCGCCGGGTGGGACCTAATCAGGCCGCCGCAGAATTGGTCTGGAATTTTCAAATCTTCAACAATCAGACGAAGGCCGCGGAAATACACCGTTATATTTACAGCATTATGTTGGAAGATGTCGGTGGCTCCTGGAAGATTTTAGAAAGCAAGGACATAGGTTAAATCATGAGCTTTTTGATTACGCCCTATCTCTGCCGCAGGCTGAGGCCCTTGGCCGCCTTGCTGTGTTGTGCAATTCTCCTGGTGTCAAGCGGCTGCGCCCACAAAATGCCCTGGCAGCCCCCGGATGAACCGAAAATCACGGCGCCGCCAGCCCCCCCGCCGCCCCGGGTGGATTATGAAATATGGTATGTCATGGCCGACAGGCTGAACCTCAGGGCCTGCCCCGGTATGGACTGCCCCAGGATTACCGTCTTGGAGAGAAACCAGGAAGTGGAAAAAATGGGCGAAAGCCAGGGCTGGTTTCAGATCAGATCACGCCTGGACGGCTCCCTGGGATGGGTGGACGCCCGTTATTTATCCCGGAGCCCCGTTGTGGTGGAAACCGTCGCCCCGCCACCTGTCACGCCCCGGGAGGTGCCCCCGGCTCCGGTGACCGAACCGGCGGAAGTCAGGCCCAGGATCAAAACCCCGGCCACCGTCCGTGAACAAGACGTGGAAGAACCGCGTCCCCGCAGGATACCCGCGGCTGAGGCTGCCGAACCACCCCGTCCACCTGCTCCCGAACCTGCCCCTGAACCAGCCCCTGCCCCGGCTGCACCCGGCGAACCGGAGAAAAAACGCATCAGAATTATGTAATTGTTCCTTGACACACTCACCGCCGGACGGGTTAATTACCCGTCCGGCGGCTTTTTATGATTTGCGGGATATGGGGTTCCCAAGTGCAACTTGGGAACCAGAAACCGAAAACTCCCTCAGCTCAGCCATTCCAGCACCGTGGCCGCCCACGTCACCCCCGCCCCGAAGCTGATTAAGACAACTTTATGATTTTTCTGAATCTTTCCCTCTATGAGAGCCTCGTGCAGGGCGATGGGAATGGAGGCCGCCGAGGTATTGCCATAGCGGTCCACATTGACGTAGACTTTTTCCATGGGCATTTTGGCGAACCTGGCCCCGGTCTCCAGGATGCGATAATTTGCTTGGTGAATAATGAGAAAATCGATCTCCTCCCGGCTCATCCCGGCCTGGGCCAGGATACGCCGGAGACTTTCCTGCACCGCCCGGACGGCAAATTTAAAAATTTCCGGGCCGTCCATGTACATGAAATTGCCGGTCAAGGCCGGCTTGGGCAGGAAGGGGCTGTTTAATTCCGTAAACTCGTTCTTTAAATAAAGCTTGCCGTTGTAGGACGAGGCCACAAAGGACGCCACCAGGCGGCTGCGGTCGGTGGGACCGATGACCACGGCCCCGGCACCGTCCCCAAAAAGGATGCACGTCCCCCGGTCGGTAAAATCCAACATCCGGGTGTTGGCGTCGGTGCCGATCACCAGGGCGTAGCCTCCTTTGTTTTTAATCATATTTTCAGCCACATACAGGGCATAATTAAAACCGGAGCAGCCCGCCTGGAGGTCGAAGGCGGCCAGTTTGTCGTCCAACCCCAGGCCGTGTTGGATGCGGATGGCAGTGGCGGGATACATGTAATTAAAGGTGTTGCTGGCCGCAATAAGATAATCCAAGTCCTCCCAGGCAATGCCCGAATTCTCCAGGGCCTGCCGGGCGGCCGCTTCACCCATGGTGGCCACATCCTCCTCGGGGGAGGCGACCCGGCGCTCCCTGATGCCGGTGCGCTCTCTGATCCACTGATCCGAGGTGTCCACCAATTTTTCCAGGTATTGGTTGGTCAGCACCGTTTCGGGCAGATAGGCCCCGGTGCCTATGATGCCGATGGGAAGACTGCTCACTGGTTATCACCCTTTCCTTAAATGGCCACACTATATAGCGGGTTGGCCCAAAGTGCAACAAGAAAGTAGCTCCAGAGGGGCAGTCCAGGGCTCCTGGGTGGCTCAGTGGAAAAAACCCCGCCGTTGACAAATAACCCCATTCTGCTATGGTACACTAGAAGTAAGAACAGCCGGAGGGAAACCCATAACAATAGAAACATTCATGGCCGACTGCGGCCGCCCCCGATGATTAAAATCCCCCCAAAGCCCCCTTTAGAAAAAGGGGGAAACAAGGGGAACTCCTTATAAGTCCCCCTTTCTTAAAGGGGGATTCAGGGGGATTTCCCCGGTAAACTTCGAAACCATGACAGATCTCATATCATATTTGAATCTATCCTATTTCCGGCCGATCCTGCTCCTGGCCGCAGGAATCGGGCTCGGCTTGTTGGCGGGATGGCTGCGGGGACAGGCCAGAATTAAGCGGGCCCAGGAAAGCATCACGGCCGCTTTTAAGTCGGAGCTGGCCGTCTTGCAGGAACGCCTGGCCTCCCGGGAGGAGCATCTAACCGGGATCAAACTGGAGTTAGCCGCGGCCCAGGAAAAACAGCAGGCCTTGCAAGACGAAAACCGGGGCCTGGCCCAGAGCCAGGCTGCCCTGAAGGTGCGCCTGGAGGAAGAGCGGCTGAAGCACGAGGAAAAATCGGCCTTGCTCACCGAAGCGCAGCACAAGCTCACCGACGCCTTCAAGGCCTTGGCCGCGGAAGCCCTGTCCAGCAATAATCAGTCCTTCCTGCAGCTTGCCGGGACCGTCATGGAAAAATTCCAACAGCAGGCCCAGAGCGATCTGGAGGGCCGCCATAAGGCCGTTGACGCCCTGGTGCAGCCCATCCAGGAATCTCTCCGCCAGGTCGACGGTAAACTGCAAGACCTGGAAAAAGAACGCCTCCGGGCCTATGCCGGCCTCTTGGAACAGGTAAAATCGTTGAGCGCCGGCCAGACCGATCTGCGGGCCGAAACCGCCAAGTTGGTGCATGCTTTGAGGACCCCGGCGGCCAAAGGCCGGTGGGGCGAAATCCAATTGCGCCGGGTGGTGGAAATAGCCGATATGCTCCCGTACGTGGATTTTGTCGAACAGGTCTCGGCCGCCACCGATACCGGGACCTTGCGGCCTGATCTCATCATCAGATTGCCCGGCGGGAAAAACCTGGTGGTGGACGCCAAGGCCCCTTTGCAGGGCTACCTGAGCGCCATGGAGACCCAGGATGAAGCCCAGCGGCAGCGGAGCTTGAAAAACCACGCCAAACTGCTCCAGGATCACATGAGCCGACTGAGTTCCAAAGAGTACTGGAAACAGTTCCACCCTACCCCTGAGTTTGTGGTGATGTTCCTGCCGGGAGAGGTGTTTTTCAGCGCCGCCCTGGAGCAGAACTCCGGCCTCATCGAAGCCGGCGTAACCCAAAGGGTCATCCCGGCCTCCCCCACCACCCTCATCGCCCTGCTCCGGGCCGTGGCCTATGGCTGGCGGCAGGAAAAGCTGGCGGCAAACGCCCAGGAAGTGAGCCGATTAGGAAAACAGCTCTACGACCGTTTGCGCCTCTTCCTGGTCTCCATGGAAAAGTTGGGAGCCGGCCTGAAAACCGCGGTTGACTCCTATAACCGGGCCGTGGGCTCCCTGGAAACCCGGGTGCTGGTGGCTGCCCGGAAATTCCCGGAATTGGGCGCCGTGGCCGGGCCGGAGCTTCCCGCTTTGTCCCAGGTGGAAAGCGCCCCCCGCCAGGTATCAGTCCAGGAAGGGAGCAGTGATCCGAACCCCTGAGCAATCAAACCGCCTCGCGCCGGAGGAACCATAAAATGACTGATTTTGGTAAAATATTGGTGTTTTTCGGGTTGGTCCTGGTGGGTTTGGGCTTATTGCTGCTCTACGGCCCCAAAATCCCCTGGCTGGGAAAACTCCCCGGAGACATTACTATCCAAAGGGAAAAATTCACTTTCTACTTTCCCCTGGCCAGCTCCATTGTTATCAGCATTATCTTAACCATCCTCTTTTCCCTTTTCCGCCGCTGATAAATGACCCCCCCTATATAGGGAAAAGACTTGCATTATTTGCCCCGGTGGCTATACTGAGAAAAATTCACCGTGATGGCTTTACGAGAAATCTGTTTCTTCCATATCATCGATATGTGCCTGATTTCCCAGCACAGGCCAGGAAGAAGAAGGCCCTGCTGGTATGCCCTCGGGTCCCTGCCCTAAAGTGGGACTCAGACTTTGAGGAGAATTATTTCATGCCGGAACTCAGAAAAGATCCTATCACTTCACGTTGGGTCATCATCTCCACCGAACGCGGCAAGAGGCCACATGATTTTGTCGTAGAAGCCGAGACAACCAAGGGGGGATTTTGCCCTTTCTGCCCAGGTAACGAACATACTACCCCTCCGGAGATCATGGCCTATCGTGCCGACGGTAGCGCGCCCAATACGTCGGGCTGGAAACTGCGGGTGGTCTCTAATAAGTTTCCGGCCCTGGTCAATGAAGGGGAACTTGACCGCCGGGGGGAAGGCATGTACGATCTCATGAATGGGATCGGCGCCCATGAAGTCATTATTGAAACCCCGGCACACGAATTGACCCTGTCCACCATCAGCGTCATGCAATTTGCCGATGTCCTCTACGGTTACCGGGATCGCATCCGGGACCTCAGCCGGGACCCTAAGTTCCGCTATATTTTAATTTTCAAAAACCAGGGCCGGGCCGCCGGCGCCTCCCTGGAACACAGCCACAGCCAACTCATCGGCCTGCCCATCGTGCCGGAACTGGTCCTGGAAGAATTATCCGGCTCTCTGGCCCACTATCGCCTCAAGGAAAGGTGCGTCTTCTGCGACATGATCCGGCAGGAACTGCAGCAGGAAGTGCGGGTGGTCCTGGAAAACGACCTTTTCGTGGCCTTATGCCCCTTCGCCCCCCGTTCCCCCTTTGAGATCTGGATATTACCGAAAACCCATCGGTCATCTTTCGTTGACCTGCCCGACGCCATTTTCCCTAAATTGGCGGAAATTTTTTCCGAAACTTTGAAACGCCTGGATACGGCCTTAAACCGGGCCCCCTATAATTTCATCCTGCACACCGCGCCGGTGCGGGAGACAAACCTGGAACATTATCATTGGCATTTTGAGATCATGCCGAAATTGACCCTGATGGCCGGATTCGAATGGGGCTCAGGCTTTTTTATCAATCCCACACCCCCGGAGGACGCCGCCCGCTACCTCCGGGAAGTTCAGCTCGAAGGCACTCCCCAACCTTTGGAAAAGAGCACTCCTCAGCCACAGGAGCCCTAGCTTATGCGTATTCTCATCGCCACCCCGGAAGCCAACCCTTTTGCTCGTTCCGGCGCCCTGGCCGAGGTTATCTTCGGCCTCTCCAAGTCCCTGGCCCAGATGGGCCACCAGGTGAGCATTGTATTGCCTTTTTACCGGCAGGTGAAGGAATCCGCCGTCACTCTCACCGCCATGTCCCAAAGCCTCACGGTGCCCTTATCTTTTAAAAACCTCAAGGCGGAGATCTATACGGCCCGGGTTGATCCGGGGATGACGTTCTATTTTATCTGCCAGGACAGTTTGTATGACCGGGAGGGGCTCTATGGCACCCCGTTCGGTGATTTCCAGGACAATGCCGAACGTTTTATCTTTTTCAGCCGGGCCGTGCCGGAGTTGCTCAACGCCCTGGAATTGCAGTTTGACGTGTGCAACTGCCACGAGTGGCAGACCGGCTTGATACCCGTTTACTTGCGCACTTTATATAAGGATTCTCCCTATTGCCAGGATCTGGCTACGGTATTTACCGTGCACAACGTGGGCTACCAGGGCGTCTTCTGGCATTATGATATGGCCCTCACCGGCCTGGGGTGGGAGTTCTTCACCCCCAACATCTTGGAATATTTCGGCAAGATCAATTTGGCCAAGGGTGGCTTGATCTATGCCGACATCATCAGCACGGTGAGCCGCCAGTACCGCCAGGAAATCCTGACCCCGGAGTTCGGCTTCGGTTTAGAAGGAGTCATTCAGGAGCGAGCCGAGGATTTATTCGGCATAGTGAACGGCGTTGATTATGAAAAGTGGGATCCGGCCCATGACGCCTATCTCCCCGCCACCTATAACGCCAAAGACCTGGCAGGCAAAAAAATCTGCAAACTCGACCTGATGGAGCATTTCGGGCTGAAGCTTGCCCCGGAGCAGCCTCTCATCGGCATGACCACCCGCCTCACCGAGCGCAAAGGTATTGATCTGGTGCGCGCCATCATTCCCAAACTGGTGGACGACAACATCGGCTTTGTCCTCCAGGGCACCGGCGAAGAGCGCTATCAGTATGCCTTTGCCGATCTGCAGGATCGCTACCCGGCCCTGGTGGCGGTGGAGATCGGCTATTCCGAGGCCCTGGCTCATAAAATCATCGCCGGCGCCGACATTTTTCTCATGCCCTCCCGCTACGAACCCTGCGGTTTGGATCAGCTATACTGCCTGCGCTACGGAACCATCCCGGTGGTGCGGGCCGTGGGGGGGCTGGCGGAAACCATCGAAGAATATGATTTTGCCAGCGGCCAGGGCACGGGTTTTCAATTCAGCGCCTTTGAGCCGGAGGAGTTGCTGGCCGCTGTTCATAGAGCCCTAAAGGTTTTCCGGGATCCTCCCGCCTGGGAAAAGTTACGCTTACAGGCTATGGCACAGCAGTTTTCCTGGCCCCAGGCCGCGGCCCAATACCAAGAAATTTTTGAAAAGGCCCGGCAGAAAAGACTTGCTCTGCAAAAAAGAGTCGCAACATGACCCTCAATCGTTTATCGTTTCTTACCCAATTAATTAATTTATTCACCTCCGCCGTGGCCTATCACGAACGGGTGGACAGCTTTGTTTATCTTTTATCCCGCAATCTCAAAGTTGACCTGACCCTGTTCTTCAGCCTGGACAAGACCCGGGGAACCCTTTCCCTGAGCGCCGGCAGCAACAGTCTCGGGGCGGAGCGGCCCCGCCTGGAATTTTCCCTGGGGCAGGGCATCGTGGGGGAAACCGCCCAGAAACGGAGTCCCCTGGTAGTATCTGCCCAGGAAACGGGAGTAAGGACCCGGAACGAGGTCCTGGACAAGATCTTCCCGGATTATCAAACCCTGGCCGGCTTTCCCGTGGCCGATGATAATTTTCTTTACGGCGTCCTGCTGCTCATCGATAAGGACCCTCGCACTTATAGTGAGTATCAACAGGAGACCATCCTGATCGCCTGCCGGATGTTGGCCGGGAACATCCGCCAGGCCCTGCTGCATGAAGAAGCCAAAAAACGTATCGCCGAATTGGCGGTGCTCTTTGATGTCGCCAAATCCGTGGTCTCCACCATGGAACTGCAGGCCCTCCTGGAGCGGGTGGTGAGCATCAGCGCCAAGGTGATGAACGCCCGGGGAGCCATCCTGCGCATTATCGACGAGGTTTCCCAACAGGTCCAGGTCAGCTCGGAATATGGCATAATTCCCAAGGGTTTTCCCGGAATGGACGATATTGCCGGCCAGGCGCCCACTGCCAGCGGGGAATTGACCTCCGTCACGGCGGAGATTAGGGATGCCGAGGGCCAGAAGCACTATTACGCCGGCATCCCCCTGAACTTAAAAGGTCATCTCAAGGGCATGCTCTGCCTCTACGACAAGATGACCCCCAACTACAGATTCCAGCAGTTCGATTCCGAAAATATTCAACTGCTGCAAACCTTGGCGGGCATGGCCACCGGCAGCATCGAAAATGCCCTGGCTTTTCAACAGATTGAGTCGCTGGCGGCCAGAAACGAACGCATGGTCAATGTCCTTACCGTGCTGCACGATATCTCCTCGGTCCTGATGACCACCATCGATCTGGATGCGATTCTCACTATCCTGGTCCGGGCTTTAACCCTGACCAACGCCATGGCCTATGATCGGGCCATGGTTTTTCTCATAGACAAGTCGGGTGAGACCCTTACGGAAGTAAGACATGCCTGTCAGGTTAATCCTCCTCCCGGCGTACCGTTGCAGCATGCCCTCATTATGGACCACCACGGTAATGCTCCTGCTTCCGCCACCATCGGCAACGAACCCATACGCGTGCCTTTAAAAGACGACCAGGGGATTATTGCCCGGACGGTGTTATTTCGGAAACCTTTTCATATCGTCCGCGCTGACCGGCATCCGCAAGTCAATCAAGCCATCCGGAATATCCTGACCGGGAAAGAATTTTTATCCGTCCCGCTTTTGGCCAAGGATGAGGTCACCGGGGTTATTGTGGTGGACAATCATCTCTCCCAGCGCCCTTTCAAAGATGAAGACCTCCACTTCCTCACCATGTTCGCCAATCAGGCGGCCCTGGCCATTGAGAACTCCCGGCTGGTGGCCACCATTGAAGCCAGCAGCCATGAACTCACCCTTATACGGGAACGGATGCTGGAATCCGATCGCCTGGCGGCCATGAGCAGTATGGCCGAGGGCTTGGCCCATGAAATCCGCAATCCCCTGGTCTCCATCGGCGGCTTCGCCCGGCGCATCGACAAAGTGGTGGCTCCCGACGACCCCCTGAGGCAATACGTGGATGTCATCATCTATGAAGTGGGCCGCCTGGAGACGATTCTGCGGCAGATGTTCGATTACACCGGCGAAACCCTGGGACATTTCCAGGAGCATGACATCAACGCCCTGGTGGCGGACTCCCTGACCTTAATCCAACGGGAGCTCGACAAACATAATATCCGGGTGGTCAGGGAACTGGCCGAAATGTCCCCGGTCTACTGTGACGAACGACAGATTAAGCTGGTTTTTTACAACATCTTTCAAAACGCCCAA
>VGSX01000034.1 GCA_016874895.1 Deltaproteobacteria bacterium | reverse complement strand
AAATTAACCATAATAGTTTTTTCTTATACATCAATAGATTTGAGTTGTAAATATTATTTTTATTTTTTTTTGGTCACTCTATTTTTTTAATGTTTTTTATAAGTCAGGAGCATAGCGAAATTTGTTAAGAGGCTGCGGCCAAGCCAGAAATAGGATATAGTTATGTCGAAAAGTGGTTAATTTCGTGCGGCGATTGTTCTGAGGGGTTCAAAAATGCTTAAGATAATGGGACACCGGGGGGCCAAGGCCTATGAACCGGAGAATACCCTGCGGTCCATCCGCCGGGCTTTGGAGATGGGCGTGCAGGCTGTGGAAATAGATGTTCATCTCAGCCGGGACGGCCATCTGGTGGTGATTCACGATGCCACGGTGGATCGGACCACTGACGGCCAGGGTCGGGTAGCCGATCTGACCTGGGAGGAACTGCGCCGCCTGGATGCCGGGATGGGGGAGCGTCTGCCCAGCCTGGAGGAAGTAGTGGCGCAGGTGCGGGGCCGGGGCCATCTCTTTGTGGAGCTCAAAGACCCCAGAGCGGTGCTGCCGTTGGCCGCCTTTTTCCAGGACCACGATCTGTTCGCCGAGGCCCATGTCATCTCCTTCTGGCACCCGGCCGTCAAGGAGCTGCGTCGTCTGGAGCCTCGTTTGCACACCGGCGTTCTCTTCGTGGGTTGTCCTGTTGACCCCGCTGCCCTGGCCCGAAATGCCGCAGCCGAAGCCCTGGTGTTGAATTTTCAATACGTCACCCCGGAATTGGTGCAGGCGGCCCGCAACGCCGATCTCATGGTGGCTGTCTGGAACATCGACACTATCGCCGACCTGAGGCCTGTGCTCCCCTTAAGCCTGGACTATATCGGCAGCAACGCCCCGGATGTCCTGATCGATTATTTGACAGGCGCGGATTGATCGGTTTTAAGTTTCTGGTTTCCAGTTTCTGGATTTTGGATTTTGTTTTGCAGTTTTTGGATTTCGGATTAAATTTACTGATCATGTTTTAAAGCATGCACCTTGCAGCTTAAAGATTAAGTTCACCCAGTCGGCCTGATCGATTCTACAGGCGTAAGCGTTCAGCGTTCAGCTTTCAGCCGTCAGCTAATGCTTTAAATTCAAATAGGTATTCCAAGATGGCAGATCGCTGGTTTCTCGATTATTTTGACTAACCTGTTTTTTTTGCTGAAAGCTGATTGCTGATAGCTGAACGCCTACCTACAGGCTTTGAATCTTTTTGGTTAACTTATTGCTTTTGCTGAAAACAGACAACCGAAAACTGGAAACCGAAAACCGCACTAAATTGCCAGCTCGATAGGAAGTAACCCATGCCCAGCGTAACCGAACAGATCATCAAAGCTCATCTGGTTTCCGGCCGGATGACTCCGGGGGAAGAAATCGCTCTGAAAATAGACCAAACCTTAACCCAGGACGCCACCGGCACCATGGCCTACCTGGAGTTCGAGGCCATGGGCGTGCCCCGGGTGCGCACTGAAGTATCGGTGAGTTATGTGGACCACAACCTGTTGCAGACGGATTTTAAGAACGCCGATGATCACCGTTTTCTGCAGTCTTTTGCCGCCTGCTACGGGATATATTTTTCCCCCCCGGGGAACGGCATCTGCCATCAGGTGCACCTGGAGGCCTTTGGGATTCCCGGCAAAACCCTCCTGGGGTCCGACAGCCACACCCCCACCGGAGGGGGATTGGGGATGCTGGCCATCGGCGCCGGGGGCCTGGACGTGGCCCTGGCCATGGCTGGCCAGCCATTTTATCTCATCATGCCCGAAGTTATCGGGGTTCACCTCACCGGCAAGATGCCGCCCTGGGTGTCGGCCAAGGACGTCATCCTGGAACTGCTCCGCATCCTTACGGTCAAGGGCGGTGTGGGTAAGATACTGGAATACTTCGGGCCCGGGGTTCAGACCCTGTCCGTCCCGGACCGGGCCACCATCGCCAACATGGGGGCCGAACTCGGGGCCACCACCTCCGTCTTTCCCTCGGACGTCATGACCAGACGCTTCCTGGCCAGCCAGGGGCGGGTGGCCGCCCACCGGTCTCTGCGAGCCACCAGCTTTAGGGGCTTTAAGGGAATCATCGAACTGGACCTCAGCTCCCTCACCCCCAAGATCGCCTGCCCTTCCTCGCCGGACAACGTCAAAGACGTCAGCGAGGTAGAAGGTCTCCCGGTGCAGCAGGTGGCCATCGGCTCCTGCAGCAATTCTTCCTTCCGGGACCTGATGATAGTGGGCAAGATCCTGGCCGGGCGTAAAATCCACCCCTCGGTGAGCCTGGATATAAATCCCGGCTCCCGCCAGGTGCTGGAAAACGTCGCCCTGGCGGGGGGGCTGCTGCCCCTTATCCAGGCCGGGGCCCGGATTCATCAGGCCGGTTGTCTGGGCTGCATCGGCATGGGACAGGCCCCGGCCACTGGCACCGTCTCACTGCGCACCTTTCCCCGCAATTTCCCCGGACGCAGCGGCACCAAAAACGACCAGGTGTATCTCGTGAGCCCGGAAACTGCTGCGGCCGCAGCCCTGCACGGTAAAATCGTCGATCCCCGGCGGCTGGGCGACTATCCGGTTTTCAGGCAGCCCCGGCAGTTTGTGGTGAAAAACCGGCAGTTACAAGCACCCCTGGACCCCGGCCAGGATTGCGAGATCATCCGGGGGCCCAATATCCAGCCGTTTCCCAAGTTTCCCCCCGTCCCGGATACCTGGGAGGGCCGGGTGCTGCTGAAAGTGGAGGACAACATCACCACCGACCACATCATGCCGGCCGGCAGCCAGATTTTGCCCCTCCGGAGCAATATCCCGGCCATCAGCGAATTCGTCTATCACGCCGTTGACCCCGAGTTTGTCTCTCGGGCCAAAAACAACGGGGAAGGAGCCATTGTGGGGGGAGACAACTATGGTCAGGGCTCCAGCCGGGAACATGCGGCCCTGGCCCCCCGCTATCTGGGTGTCCGGGTCAAAATTGCCAAGAGTTTTGCCCGCATCCATAAAGCCAACCTCATCAATTTCGGCATCTTGCCCCTCGTTTTCGAAGATCCCCGGGATTATGACCAGATAGGGTTGGGGGACCGCCTGCTTCTTCCCAACCTGCGGGAACGTCTGCTGGCTGGGAATGAACAGCTACCCCTGCTGGTCAACGGCCAGGAATGCTGGGTCAGAGTGGAGCTTTCCCCCCGTCACCGGCAGATCATCGCGGCCGGCGGCCTCCTGAACCTGGCCGCCGGGGACCGGAGTTGAGCGGATAAGCTTTTCCAGATGAGTGTTAATTATCTTTTTCTGTTATAGCCCCAGCCGGCAGGATTACCATGGGTCATGATCTATTGATTTATAATGCCTTGCTGCTCACCCTGGAGCCCGAGAGCCGGCCGTGGTACCAGGGTTATGTGGCCATCCAGGGCTCCAAGATCGCGGCTGTGGGGCAGGCCTCGGGCATTCAAAACCTGCCCAACGCCACGGAGTACTGGAATGCCGGAGGCAGTCTGGTCATGCCGGGGTTGGTGAACACCCACTGCCACGCCGCCATGACCCTGTTTCGGGGTCTGGCGGATGATTTGCCCCTGGAGCAATGGCTGCACCAGCATATTTTCCCGGGCGAAAGCCGCTGGGTGGATTATGACTTTGTCTACACCGGGGCCCTCCTGGCCGCGGCGGAAATGATCCGGGGCGGGGTGACCACCGTGGCCGACGCCTATTTCTGGGAGGCCGGAGCCCGGCAGGCCTTTGCCGAGGCCGGTCTGCGAGCCGTGACAGCCCAGGGAGTAATCGATTTTCCGGCTCCCGGCGTGCCTGATGGTTCGGACAACCTCGCGGTAGCCCGGGAGTTCATCGAATCCGGCCGCAGGTCACCTGACGGCCTGATTACCTCCACGCTTTTCTGCCATGCCCCCTATACCTGCAGCGCCGGCACCCTGCAGGGGGCCAAGGCCCTCACCCGGTCCCATAACCTGCCTTTTTTTATCCACCTGGCCGAGACCCGGCAGGAGGCCGATCAGATCAGACACCAGACAGGGCTGAGTCCCACGGCTTACCTGGACAGTCTGGGCCTCCTGGACGAAAAAACCGTAGCCGTGCATGCCGTCTGGGTGGATGAGACCGACCGGCAACTCTTAGCCCGCCGGGGGGTGAAAATAAGCCATTGCCCGGAGAGCAACCTGAAGCTGGCTGCAGGTGTCGCTCCCGTTGCCGAACTGATCCAAGAGGGGGCCATCGTGGGCCTGGGCACCGACGGCGCCGCCTCCAACAATAATCTGGATCTCTGGGGTGAAATGAGTCTGGCGGCCAAAATTCACAAAGTGGTCCGCCAGGACCCCACGGTGCTGCCGGCCCGCCAGGTGGTGGAGATGGCCACCCGGCAGGGCGCCCAGGTTCTGGGATTGGAGGATGTGACCGGTTCTCTGGCCCCGGGCAAAGACGCAGACCTCATTGTCCTGGAACTACGACAGCCTCATCTAACGCCGATGTACGATCCCTTCTCACACCTGGTCTATACCGCCAGGGCCGTAGACGTGCAGCAAGTGATGGTGCAGGGCCGCTGGTTGATGCGTCACCGGGAGCTGCTGACCCTGGATTGGCAAATCCTAAGGGAGAAAGTGCGGGGGTGGGCCGGGAAGATAATGCCCGGAGCGGCCGGTTTTTTTCAAGGGATGGCGGATCAGGCCTAATTAATTGACAACCCGGTGATATATTGTTATTTTTAGGTAAGACATTTATGGGGGACGAACACCATGGAATATATCCTGGGGCTGGGCACCGGCCTGGTTCTGGGGGTGGGCCTCACCCTGGCCCTGGCCAGATTCAAAAGCCTGTTTAAATCCTCGGAAGTAAAAAAATTGCATGAAGAAGTGCGGCACCTGAAACGTCGGCTGGAGGAAAAGGACCGGCATGTGGCCCGCATGCTCGTGGAAACCGAGAAACTGGTCCAGGGATTATCCCAGATCCGGATATCGCCGCCCTCCCAGTTGCAGTAGGGCCAGCCAACACAGCCCGTTAACCCAAAGTTTTCTTTAGAGGAGAACAACGACCATGGCAAAAGTGGAGATTTCCGTACCGGGCGCGCTGGCCGGAGGGTTGACCGGCCTGGCCGCAGATTTAGCCCTGGCAGAACTCACCGGCCACCATATCACTACCGGCCTGCTGGAACTCATCGGCGCCGGAATCGGCATGTTCCGGATAGACCGGCGCATCTATGAAACCATCCAGGATACCCTGGCCCGGGCCAGGGTGAAGGAAGACGAAGACTATCGCCAAGTGGCGGAGCGCATCGACGAAATGACCCAGGATCTGCCGGAGTTGCGGGAAACCATCCTGCGCCTGGTGGAAGCCGGCATGTCGGCCCAAAAGGCTTAACTTGCCGAACAGGGGGGATTTTAGTTTTCCAGAGATCGGCCTGAATCGGCCATAATAGCTGCGAACCAGTAAATGGCGTTTGGAGTCAACCTTCTCTTTCGAATGGGGCGTAAACTCCTGGCGGAGCCGCTGGAAGAAACCGGGCTCCTGCCGGGGAAATACTATCGCTCCCAAGCCCTGGAAGCCCTCCAGGACAACGACTTTCCCGAGTGCCTCCGTTACCTGAAAATGGCCCAGGCGCACCGCAAAGCTCAGGCCCGCCTCACCGGGCAGTTGCTGATCCTGCGTTGCCGAATGCTGCAGGAACACCACCAACGCCGGATCCAAACACTGGAGGAGATGCAACGATTGGAGTCTAACCCCGAGGCCCGGCAGCGCTATCAACAGATCCAGGCCGAAGAGCACAGAGCCCTCCGACTCTTGGCCCAGTATGTCCGGGAAGCCCAGAATATCTTGAAAAAACCGGAAAATCCCGCCACCCTGCCGTGAAACCAGACCTGTTTCACCGTGAACTCCGGCTCCCCGCCGGCCGGTTCGATGACCAGGCCCTGATGCAGGAGGCCCTCAGGGAAGCCAGAGAAGCCTGGGACAGGGGCGAGGCCCCGGTGGGGGCCGTAGTTATTGATCCGGTCGGAGAGATCATCGGCCGGGGCTCCAACCGGCCCCTTGCCAGTCATGATCCCACGGCCCATGCTGAAATTGTCGCCCTGCGCCAGGCCGCAACCCGCCTGGGCAATTACCGATTGCCCGGTTGCTCTATCTATGTTACTATAGAACCCTGTATCATGTGCCTGGGAGCCTTGCTGCAGGCCCGGTTGCGGCGGGTAGTGTTCGGCGCCCCGGACCCCAAAGGCGGGGCCTGTGTGTCGCTCTACCGCCTCCCGGAGGACACCCGCCTGAACCATCGTTTGGAGGTGGTTCAGGGCGTCTGTGAAGCCGAATGCCGCAGCCTCATCCAGGAATTTTTCCGCCAGCGCCGGAAGGCCGCGAAACCCGGCCGGTAATCTCCTCGTACATCTGCCCTACATGCGGAGGGGTACCGAAGAGGCCGTAACGGGGTCGACTCGAAATCGACTTGGGGGCTCATAACCTCCACGTGGGTTCGAATCCCACCCCCTCCGCCAGTTTTTATTAATAATACTAAATAGTCAAATCTTTACATAAAGCAAAATCACAGCCCCCAGAAAGGCCCCAGTTCCCTCCTTTCAGGCCACGATCAAACTCATTACGGATGCCCCTTAGTGGGGCATTTTTATGTTTGCCGAGCATGCTAAATTTTTTCCCCTGGCCCAAAAAAATTTTGCCCTCCCCCTTGACTTTCCGGCAGATCGGTTTAAATTATCATTGTTAGCACTCACCGCCATCGAGTGCTAATAACATTGCCCTTCAATTTTTATTACCACAATATATCAGGAGGTTTCAGAATGAAGGTTATTCCCTTGAATGATCGGGTTCTGGTGAAGAGGACCGAAGAGTTGCAGGTGACCAAAGGCGGCATTTTTATTCCCGACACCGCCAAGGAAAAGCCCATCGAAGGCAAGGTCATCGCCGTGGGTTCCGGCAAGCTGACGGACAACGGTGAGCGGGTGGCCTTGACCGTGAAGCCCGGCGACCGGATTCTATTCGGCAAATATGCCGGCACCGAAATCAAGGTGGAAGGCGAAGAGCACCTGATGATGCGGGAAGACGACATCCTGGCCATTCTCGAAGACTAATTCTCCATCCCTGCCTATTATCTAATTTTCTAATGAAGCTTATAAATTTTGCCTGAGAGGAGTAGTGACATATGTCAGCTAAGGAAATCAAATATGATATCAAGGCTCGGGAGTCCATGCTGCGGGGGGTCAACACTCTGGCCGATGCCGTCAAGGTAACCCTGGGTCCCAAAGGCCGCAACGTCATCATCGAAAAATCCTTCGGCGCCCCGGCCATCACCAAGGACGGCGTCACCGTGGCCAAAGAGATCGAGCTGGAGGACAAGTTCGAGAACATGGGCGCCCAGATGGTCCGGGAAGTGGCCTCCAAAACCTCTGACGTGGCCGGCGACGGCACCACCACGGCCACCCTGCTGGCCCAGGCCATCTACCAGGAAGGCTCCAAGCTGGTGGCCGCCGGCGTCAACCCCATGGCCTTAAAACGCGGCATTGACAAAGCCGTGGCCACGGTGGTGGCGGAGCTCAAAAAGATCTCCAAACCCACCAAGGACCAGAAGGAAATCGCCCAGGTAGGCACCATCAGCGCCAATAATGACCCCACCATCGGCAACATCATCGCCGACGCCATGAGCAAGGTAGGGAAAGAAGGCGTCATCACGGTGGAAGAAGCCAAAGGCATGGAGACCAGCCTGGAAGTGGTGGAAGGCATGCAGTTTGACCGGGGCTATATTTCCCCATATTTTGTCACCAACCCCGAAAAGATGGACGTGAGCCTGGAAGAGCCTGTTATCCTTATTCACGAAAAAAAGATCAGCGCCATGAAGGATCTGCTCCCCATCCTGGAGCAGATCGCCAAGATGGGTAAACCCCTCCTGATCATCGCCGAAGACGTGGAAGGCGAAGCCCTGGCCACCCTGGTGGTGAACAAGCTGCGGGGCACCCTGCAGGTGGCCGCGGTTAAGGCACCGGGTTTCGGCGACCGCCGCAAGGCCATGCTGGAAGACATCGCTATCCTCACCGGCGGCCAGGTGATTTCCGAAGACCTGGGCATCAAGCTGGAAAATATCTCCCTGAAAGACCTGGGCACCGCCAAAAAGATCAACATCGACCGGGACAACACCACCGTCATCGACGGCGCCGGCTCCCGGGAGAAGATCGAAGCCCGGGTCAAACAGATCCGCGCCCAGATCGATGAGACCACTTCGGACTATGACCGGGAAAAACTCCAGGAACGGCTGGCCAAGATCGTCGGCGGCGTAGCCGTCATCCGGGTGGGCGCAGCCACCGAAATAGAGATGAAGGAAAAGAAAGCCCGGGTCGAAGACGCCCTGAACGCTACCCGGGCGGCGGTGGAAGAAGGCATCGTGCCCGGCGGCGGGGTGGCCTTTATCCGCACCATTCCGGCTCTGGATGCCATGAAGCTGGAAAACCACGACGAGCAACTGGGTATCAACATCATCCGGCGGGCCCTGGAAGAGCCGGTGCGGCAGATTGCCAACAACGCCGGCGGCGAAGGCTCCGTAGTGGCCGAGCACGTGCGCAAAGAAAGCGGCGCCTTCGGCTACAATGCCGAGACCGGCGTCTACGAAGACCTGATGGCCGCAGGCGTCATCGACCCCACCAAGGTGGCCCGGTTTGCCCTGCAGAATGCGGCTTCCGTGTCCTCGCTGCTCCTCACCACCGAGGCCATGATCGCCGAAAAACCCAAGAAGGAAGAACCCATGCAGATGCCTCCGGGGGGCGGCATGGGCGGCATGGGCGGCATGTACTAATCCTATAAAAGCCTGAAGTGCCATAAACCAAAAGCCGGGACGGGTGGATAACCTGTCCCGGTTTTTTTAGTGAAGAAGATTTCTCCTTGGTAATACCATGTTCGATTTGGAATGCAACAAGCTGATATCTCAACTATCTAAAAATAGATAATATTTCAACCGGAAACTGGAAACCAGAAACCGAAAACGGCCTAACTTCTCCGATTAAGTCGGGATAGTTGTCACGGAGTCGATCACTCCGGGGAGTGGTCTGCCCTCATATCGATGGGGTCGTGCCCGAAATCGGGAAAGTGCTGGAGCAGGTCTTCCTGGAGGGCCCGGGCGTCGGGATAGCGCTCCGCCACATCTTTATTCAGGCACTTCAGCATGATGGCTTCCAGGTCCGGGGGAATGTCGGGGTTTTCCTCATGGGGCGGCACCGGTTCGCTTTCCAGGATCAGATCGATGAGGTTTTTCTCCAGGTCGTCGTAGAACGGCAGGAGCCCGGTGTAGAGCAGATACATGATGACGCCGATGGCCCAAACATCGCTCCGGCGTTCGCTGGCGCCCATGATCTGCTCGGGGGCCATGTAGGGGCGGGAGCCCACCATGGTGGCGCTGATGTCCCGGTCTTTCAGTTCCTTGGCCGCGCCATAATCCAACAGTTTGACGGTGTCCTGGGGACCTACCATGATATTATTGGGTTTAATGTCCCGGTGCATGATGTTCTGTTCATGGGCAAAGGCCACCACATCGATTAATTTCAGGATGATCCTTTCCCTCCAGGGCTCCGGCAATTCTCCTTCCTCCAGGAGGTCCTGCAGGGTCTGTCCCTGGACATATTCCTGGATCATGATATATCGGCCGCCCTCCTCCAGGGAATCCACCAACCGCACCGCACTGGGATGAGGCCCCAGTTTCTGGCAGATATCCGCCTCCCGGCGAAACATTTTATTGTAGCCCCGGGAAAAAGGAATCTTGGCCACATAATACTGATCATGGGCCACGGCTTCGGTGTCCAGCACCAGCCAGACCTCGCCGTAGCTCCCCTGTCCCAGTTTTTTCACTTTTTCATAGCGGTCACCCAATAGCTCGGTTAGTTTCAGCACCGACAGGATATTGCCGGCAAAAGGCAGGAGGCGGGAGATCAGGTTCAGGAGCGATTTTTTCCGGGAGGTGCGGCCGCTCAGGGCGGTGATGTGGGCCGGCAGGTGGGCCGGAGGCTCCGAGAGATCCAGATCCAGGTCGGTATAAGCGATGACGCGGTCCGGCTGCCCCTCGAGCACCTGGCCGTTCATCAGGACGGTAACCTTGTGACCGTCCCGGTGTTTCAGGTTTACCTTGATTCTGCCGAATTCTCCGGCCTGCTGCGCCAGTTCCTGAAAACGCTGGTAGTCGGCCGGAGAATAAAAAAAATCATTCACCAGATCAAGCTGCAGGACTTCCTCGGGGTCCTCGTAGCCCAGCAGGGTGCGCAAGGCCTGGTTGCAATCCAGGATGCGGCGGCCCTGGTCCGAGCCACGACCGTCAGGGAGTGGCACAGTATCAGTGACAAAAATACCGTGGGGGCTGTCTTCAAAGAGCCGGTGGTAGCGGTCCTGGACCGATTGCAGGCGCAGTTCCCGTTCCCGGAATTTCAGGGCCACGGCCATGCGGGCCAGCACCTCGGCGGGCTGGAAGGGCTTGAGGAGGAAGTCTTCGGCGCCGATTTCCAGGCACCGGGCGGCAAAGTCCGGGTCATACTTTTCCAGAATAATGAGCATGGGGACCGGGTTAAGACCAGGCTGGCTTTTCAGCTCCCGAAATCGCTGCAGGCCGAATTCCGATTGAATATTGAGGATAATTAAGCCGGGAGATAACCTGGCAGCCTGCTCCAGATCTCCGACCGGTCCTGGAAATGGCACTACTTCATAGCCACCCGTCCTCAAAATGTCACTGAGCGCCTGCACATCCTGGTCTGCGGCATCCACAACAAAAACTTTTCGTCCGGGCATGACTGCTTTCCCCATATTTTTCTGACAGAACCGGGAGAGGTAAAAAATTCAAGGCGCAAGCGCAGGTTGGCCAAAGACCGGCTTACACCCAAGGGCATAGCACTAGTGCGGCCATGGTAGCAGATTCCATGGGAAAGGTCCACGAATTTATCACCATCGCTCCTGGTTCCCCAGTTGTCCTTGGGAAGCCGCGTTGCCGTGGCGCGGTGCCCGGCCATCTGGAAGGTACGTGACCTGGCAGGAATCCGGGGCACACAGTGAAATACGGGAGAAATTTTATAGCAGGCCGGATTTGAACTTGACAAAAAACTTTCGGTCCTATAAATATAAATATTCAAGCGCTCTTGCGGCGGGGTAGCTCAGTCGGTAGAGCAGCGGACTGAAAATCCGCGTGTCCCCAGTTCGATTCTGGGCCCCGCCACCAGACCTGTTCACTGCCCAGCCTCCCCCGGAGGCTGCTTTTGTTTTGGCAATTCTTTTTTTCCACCCCCGGGACTTCCAACCGATGGATAACGCCTGCCGGCCAGGGACGGCGGCAATACAGGATTTATGCCCAAAAGAGACGATTTACGCAACCTAGCCATAATTGCCCACGTGGATCATGGCAAAACCACCCTGGCCGACGCCATGCTCTGGCAGAGCGGCATCTTCCGGGAAAACGAGGCGGTGGCCGAGCGGGTCCTGGACAGCCTGGACCTGGAGCGGGAAAAAGGCATCACTATCATGGCCAAGAACATGTCCATCACCTATCGGGGGGTCAAGATCAATATCGTGGACACTCCCGGCCATGCCGATTTCGGGGGCGAAGTGGAGCGCACTTTGAACATGGTGGACGGGGTCATGCTCCTGGTGGACGCCACCGAAGGGCCTCTGCCCCAGACCCGGTTTGTCCTGGGCAAGGCTTTGGCCCAGGGCCTGCCCCCTATTGTCGTAATAAATAAAATTGACCGACCGGACCGACGCCTCAAAGAGGTCCTGGATGAAATCTACGACTTGTTCATCGATCTGGACGCCACCGAAGAGCAGTTGGATTTTCCGGTGCTTTATACCAACGCCAAGGCCGGGATCGCCCTCCTGGACCCGGACGATACCGGCCGGGACCTGACCCCCTTGTTTGAGGCCATTCTCCGGTCCATTCCCCCTCCCACCGGCGACCCGGAGGGGCCCCTGCAGTTCCTGGTCACCAATCTGGACTACAGTGAATACGTGGGCCTTGTCGCCATGGGCAAGGTAGTGAGCGGCGTTTTGCGTCCCGGCCAGGATGTGGCTCTGTTAAAAAAGGGCGACATGGTGGGCAAGGCCCAGCTGAGCCAGGTTTATAGCTTTGAGGGCTTACAGCGACTGAACACCGAGAGGGCCGCGGCGGGGGACATCGCCGCGGTGGCCGGCGCCTCCCAATCCTTCATCGGCGACACCCTGGGAGATATCGACAACCCCCTCCCCCTTCCCGGCATTACAGTGGAGGAGCCCACCATCGCCATGGTTTTTTCGGTGAATACCTCGCCCCTGGCCGGGAAAGAAGGCAGATTGTTGACCTCCCGGCATATCAAGGAGCGCCTGGACAAAGAGGTGCTCTACAATGTCAGCATCAGAGTGGAGCAGGCGGAAAACCGGGACTCCTTTCGGGTAAGCGCCCGGGGAGAACTGCAGTTGGCGGTGTTGGTGGAGATGATGCGCCGGGAAGGTTTTGAGCTGTCTTTATCCAAGCCGAGAGTCATTACCCAGAACGTGGACGGCGTCGGAGTGGAGCCCCTGGAGTTGGCGGTGGTGGATATCCCCGGGGAGTACGTCGGCGTGGTCACCGAAAAACTGGGCGTCCGCCGGGGACGGCTGGTCAAGATGATCAATCATGGCTCCGGCCGGGTTCGCCTGGAGTTTGAAATACCTTCCCGGGGACTCATCGGCCTCAGGGGGCAGTTCCTTAATGACACCCGGGGTACAGGCCTCCTTAATACCCTGATCATCGGCGTAACCCCCTCCGGAGGCGACATCGCCGGGCGGCCCAACGGCGTCCTGGTTTCCGACCGGGCCGGCCGGGCAGTGGGATACGCCATCCACCATCTGCAACCCCGGGGGTCCATTTTTGTCAACCCCGGCGACCCGGTGTACCGGGGCATGATCATCGGGGAAAATTCCCGCAGCGAGGATTTGTGGGTCAATATCACCAAGGAAAAGAAGCTCACCAATATCCGGGCCGCAGGGTCCGACGAGGCCCTGCGCCTCATCCCGCCCCGACTCTTTACCCTGGAACAGGCCATGGATTATATCAACGAGGACGAACTGGTGGAGGTGACGCCTCAATCCATCCGGTTGCGCCAAAACGTCCTCACTTAAGAAACTACCAGCCCGGAAATCCCAGCGTTGATTGGCTTTCTGCTTGCCGCCGGACATTCTTTAAACTTCCAACCTGTCAATACAATAGTTAGAGCCTCTCTGCGCCCCATTCCCTCTGCGCCTTTACCTGATAGTGACTCACGGCCGAAATTTTTTCCCACCGCTAATTGCCTTTTTGGCCCTGGACGCTCTTGTGTCCAGAATCCACAGGTGGCCATGATCAAATTTTGGAACATCCACCAAGCAATATGTTTAAAAAGTTAATCATCGATCCAGGAACCCCAGTTTTTTAAAATGCTCCTTACCTTTACAAAGATCCCGAAGATGAGCAGGCCCACGATGGCCAGTTCACAGATCAAGAGGAAATAAAAAAACCCTTGAGTCAGCATAACGGACCTCCTGTGGAGGATACTCTGCAAAGGTAATGCCAAGACCTTTATGAAATTACTGATAATAGACTCTTGCGGAACTTCATTGATTATGCTACCAAATAGTTAGAATTGAATTTCCCGGCAGGTGCCTGGCAGGGGTGGTACGGGCTTTTCGGCCTGTGCCGGCGGAATTTTCCAAGGAAGCGGCTAGCGGTGGGAGGTAAATTACTTTCCTGCTCTTAGGCTTCGGCCTTTATATACCAGGCAATGGCCGGGATGAATTATACACTCGACAATTCCACTGCCATATTCGATAATAAAATCTAACTGCGCCTGTTCGGCCGGAGCGATGCGGCCGGTAGACCGAAGACGGCAAAATCCTGGCATCCCGGGGAAGGGGATATCCGGCACCGTTGGACCACGATATGGCAAAAACTGAAAATAGATGAAAAAAGGTATAGTTAAGTTTATGACCCCCCGCCAGTTTACATTCCGGCGAACCCTCGGCGCCCTCATTTTATGTGCGGCACTTTGCGGTATCCTTTCCCTGCCAGCTGCGGCGGCTTCCTCCCAGGTTTATGCCCAACTCCGCCTGTTGGTGGAAGCCCTCTATGAAATTGATAATAAGTACGTTACCGAAATAAAAGATCGGGAACTGATTTATGGCGCCATCCGGGGCATGGTGGCGTCCCTGGACCCGAATTCTTCTTTTCTGTCGCCCGCAGAATACCAGGAAAACCAGCATGAGGCCAAGGCACCGGAAGCAGAGGCCGGACTGGCCCTGTCCGTCAAGGACAATATCTTAACCGTTATCGCCCCGGTGGAGGGCGGACCGGCCTGGCGCAGCGGCATTAGCGCCGATGACCACATCCTCAAGATCAACAATCAATCTACCCGCAATATCACTGCCATGGAGGCCGCAAGAAAATTACAGGGGCCCCCGGGTACGAAAGTCAGTCTGCAGTTGATCCGCAACGGCCTGGTCAAGCCCCTGGATATCGAACTAACGCTGGAAAAGCACGTGAGCGACACGGTGGTGCATTTCCCCCTGGAAGACGGCTATCACTACATCCGTCTCAGAACCCCCCGGGATCGTTCCACCTTTGAGCTGCAAAATGTTCTGCGCTCCCTGCAGGCCAGCCCCTCCCCAAAAAAGGGAATTATATTGGACTTGCGCAACACCGCCGGGGGCCGATTGGAAGAGGCCCGGCGACTTGCCTCCGTTTTTGTGGGCAGTGATCTTATTTACTCGACGAGGGGCCGGCAATCCGATATTAAGCAGCCTGTCACCGGCCTCAAAGAGTATCAGGTGCTGAAGGAAAAACTGCCCCTAATAGTCCTAATGGATCAGGGCACTTCCCGGGTAGCGGAAATCATGGCCGGGGTCCTGCAGGCGCACTGGGGAGCTCTGCTCCTGGGTTACAATACCTTCGGGGATTGCAGCGTCACCCGCTTGTTTCCCCTGCGAGACGGTTCTGCCCTGATTGTCAGCGTGGGGCATTGTTATACACCCCGAGATCGTCTCATTCAGGGCAAAGGACTGGAGCCGGATATCCCGGGACCCAAAAAAGATACGGATGAACAACCCATCAGCGGCAGTCCCGGAACCCCAGGAAAGGAAAAAACCCTTCCCAACCTCAATGACGTAATGCAAGATCCCCTGGTTCAACAGGCCTTGGTTAAATTGAAAAGCTGGGGAAAAAGCACTGCCACCCAGAAGCCGGACAATCGCATACTCAAAAAAAAGCACCAGGCCTCCAGTGTGCCCATGGAAGAAAAAGAACTTTCTTAACTCTGAAATGGCCGGGCTTGAACTCAGAGAAAGTTTAAACGAAGGGAACAGCCCCATTTCGGCAGGGCATTCCCTCATGGGTTTGCGGCCCACCCGTAACGCATGAAAAGTTTGTCAGGAATTATGGTGGGCAATGCCCACCCTACATTTTGGCTGTATCTTTGAACTTTGAGCCTTAAACTTTTCATAACAGGTCAGATTGATTTTGATGGTATCTCAGATGAGTTATTTCAGAATACGACAATCCCAAAGTAAGATTTTGCCAGCCTGGTTTGCAGCTAGAAACCTCGTTTGCCTGGCAGTGGTGTTTTTCCTGGTTTTTGGTGTTTGGGAGCGGTCCGCCTTGGCGTTATCGGAAACTACCCGGGACCAGCTCATGGTCTTTGCCGAGGCTTTGAGCATCATCGAAGATAACCATGTGGACCCCAAGGACACCAAACAATTAATTTACGGGGCCATCAAGGGCATGGTGACAAGCCTTGATTCTCATTCCTCCTTTATGGCTCCCGAGGATTTCAAGGAATTGCAGATTGAAACCAAGGGCAGCTTTAGCGGCATCGGCATTGAAATCACCCTGAAAGACAATCTTCTCATTGTGGTATCACCCATCGAGGGTACCCCGGCGTATCGGGCCGGCTTGCAGGCCGGGGATCGCATTATCAAGATTGACGGTCAAAACACCAAAAATATGAATCTGCTCGATGCCGTCCGCCGGATTCGAGGCACCAAAGGGTCCACCATAACCTTGACGATCATGCGGGAAAACGCCGACAAGCTCAAGACCATCTCCATGGTCCGGGAAATCATTCCCATCCGCAGCGTCCGGTTGCGCTACTTTGAAGACGGCCTGGGATATATCCGGATTACCAACTTTCAGGATAAGACCGATCATGATCTCAAGCAGGGCCTCAAAGACCTGCAATCCAAATTAAAGCCCCTGCGCGGACTTATCCTGGACCTGCGTAACGACCCGGGCGGTCTTTTGGACCAGGCCGTCAAGGTATCGGACGAGTTTTTAACCTCCGGGCTCATCGTCTACACCGAAGGCCGCAACAGAACTCAAAGCATGCGTTTCTACGCCAATGACAGGAGCACCGGCCTGGAAAAAAACCTCCCCTTGGTGGTGCTGATTAACGAAGGGAGCGCCTCGGCTTCTGAAATAGTCGCCGGCGCCATCCAGGATCAAAAACGCGGGCTTATAGTGGGCACCAAGAGTTTCGGCAAAGGCTCGGTCCAGAGCATCATCCCCCTGGAAGATGGTTCTGCTTTACGGTTGACCACCGCCCATTATTACACTCCCTCCGGCCGCTCCATCAATGAAAAGGGCATCCAGCCCGACCTGGTGGTGGAAGCTCCCCCCATCCCGGAGGGTAAATCCGTCAAAGACCTGCGCCAGGAGGCTCTGGACCGCCGGATGAGAGGCGAGGGCATTATTGATAAGTCCTGGACTATTCCCATCTCCAATGAGGAACTGGGAAAAGACCCGCAACTGGCCCGGGCCGTGCAAGTATTACGGCAGTGGCCCCCCAAAAAATTGACGGAGGCGGCCACCAGACCTTGAGCAGGCCCAGGCAGGGCGATGGGCGCAAAGGGTGGGCCTGATCGGCTTTCCAGAAGCTCGGAGGTCTCTCCAGACCATGGCCGCGGATGTGATGTGACCCTGGTGCTCCCACCTTTTGCCAGACATTCCCCGGCAGAACAAACCAGGAACAGCATCCCATGAAACCTTTCGTTGCTCTCATCGGCCGTACTAATGTCGGCAAATCGACGCTTTTCAACCGGTTGACAGGGGAATCCCGGGCCCTGGTGGATGACCGCCCCGGTGTCACCCGGGACCGCCTGTACGGCTCCGTTACCTGGGACGATCATTCATTCCTGCTGATTGATACCGGGGGGTTTGGCAGGGCCGCGGACGACCTGAGCAGCCAGGTGTGGCGCCAGGCGGAGTTGGCCGCCGGAGAGGCCGATCTGGTCTTGTTCATGGTGGATGGCCGACAGGATATTCAGTCGGACGACCTCGAGGTGGCCCGCTTTTTGCGCCAATCGGGCAAACCCGTGCTCCTGGTCATTAATAAAATGGACAGCCCGAAACAGGAAGCGCTCTTGCCGGAATTTTACCGTTTCGGCCTGACCCCCCTGTATCCCATCTCCGCCCAACATGGACTGGGGGTGGCCTCCCTGCTCGAGGCCGTCTGCCAGCAACTCCCCCCGAAAAGCGACGCGCCCGAACCCTACCCGGGAACCCGGGTGGCAGTTCTGGGAAGGCCCAACGTTGGCAAATCATCTTTTATTAATCGGGTCCTGGGAGAGGATCGCTTGTTGGTGAGCGACTCCCCCGGCACCACCCGGGACGCCATCGACGCACCCCTGACCTGGAAGGGGCGTCCCTATGTCCTCATCGACACCGCCGGCATCCGCCGCCGCAGCCGCGTCAGCGAAAATCTGGAACGGGGCATGATCTGGCAGGCCCTGCGGGCTATGCAAAGGGCCGAGGTAGTAGTGTTTTTGCTGGATGTGCAGGAGGGCCTGACGGAACAGGATTTGAGGATTCTGCATCTGATTGCCCAGGCCGGCAAGGGCTGCCTCATCGGGCTCAATAAGTGGGACCTAATGGCGGATGATCCAAAAGAACAGAGAATGCTGCTGGACCGGCTCAAGATGAACCTGGAGCTGATGCCCTATGCCCCTCTGTTACCCCTGTCGGTGGCAACCGGTTATCAGGTGAACAAGGTATTTCCCCTGATCGACGCCATAAGCCGGCAATATGAGTTTCGGGCCACCACCGGGGAGCTTAACCGGATATTCGCCGCCATCGTCAGCGCGCACCCCCCCCCACGCTTCCGCCACCGCAGCGTCAGGTTCTACTACGTGACCCAGGCGGACAGCCGTCCCCCCACCTTCATCGCCTTTACCAATATTCCCGGGGCCGTGCCCGAAACCTACCGTCGTTACCTCAGCAAGCAGCTCCGGGAACGCCTAGGACTGCCCTACGCCCCTATCCGCCTCTTTTTTAAAGGCAAAGAGAGGCATCAGGTGCGAGCCTCCACCCGGAAATTAAAAAAATGACCGGGCATCCCCTTCCAATGGAATATCGGCTTATTTTACCACTCGTAAACGTGTTTGCCCACGAGAACAGTCTGGCTGACAGAAGTGAAGCAGATTTTTAGTGCGTGACTGGGCATGCATTAAATTATTCTTGACTCGAACACCATTGATTAAAAAGAAGGCGATGACGGCTTGTTCCCATTCGGGAGTGGGATTGAAATCTTCCATGATTTTCTTGTAGTGGGTTAAATGCTCCGCTAAATCTTCTTCATCCAATGATAAGATTTTGGCGGCCAAATCTTCAACCGTTTTTTTTATCATAGAAGGTGCGCCTCCGGGCTTAGTTAAGCCTCTCCCCTCAATTGTGCATTAGTTATAAGACATCCGGGGCCGATTTGTCAACCTAAAGGTGGATATTTTTTAATATTTTTTTATTAATGATATTAAATAGATACAGAAGCTGCAAGATTATGCCCTGACTCCGTCAATCTTCGAATCTTTCCAGGGCGTTAACCAGATCTAGAAGAACCTTGACCTCGCCCGCAAGAATCTTCTCCCCCTGCGCGGCGGTAGCTGCGCCCGGGTTGCCCCAGACCCCACCGGGCCAGAATTTTCTTTTGTGCCGGGCCAGAATAAAACGGGGCAAAGTGGGCCACTCCTCCGGCGCCGTCCCCGCCACCGTGTCGGGATAGGCAGCCAGCATCAGGGCGGTTTCAACTTCTCCGGCATGGGAATCTCCCGGCGTGTTGATGAGATCGGGGTGTTGCCGGAAGGTTTCCCGCAGGAGATCCACGATGTTCACCACCGCCACTTTAATTTC
This sequence comes from Deltaproteobacteria bacterium, assembly GCA_016874895.1. Taxonomy (GTDB): domain Bacteria; phylum Desulfobacterota; class Desulfobaccia; order Desulfobaccales; family Desulfobaccaceae; genus Desulfobacca. The sequence continues at coordinate 422 of VGSX01000034.1, read as the reverse complement.
GGGCAATAACCGCAGGAGTTGTTCCCCCGCCTCGATGAGAGCCGAAACGTGGGTGCCGCCGGCATGTCCGGTGAGAAAAATCACCTGGCGACAGCCCTGGCGGTAAAACTCCTGTCCCAAATCCAGGGCCAGGGCCCTGAGGGTATTGCCTGTAATACTTATGGTGCCGGGATGGTCGCTGGTGGAACGGCATATCCCGTAGTGCACTGGCGGCGCCACCAGTAAGGGGTGCTGGGTTGCGGCCCGCCCCGCCACCTCCTGGGCATGAAAGGTGTCCGTGCTCAGGGGGAGATGGGGACCGTGCTCCTCCACTGAGCCGAAAGGAATGATAACCGTGGTCGTTTTAGTCAGGGCAGCCTCAAATTCCGGCATCTTCATTCGAGAAATCAACATTTCGCCTCACCTCAGGTCATTTCTTTAAC
>VGSX01000033.1 GCA_016874895.1 Deltaproteobacteria bacterium | reverse complement strand
GGCGGCTCCACCTCCATCCCCTTGGTACAACGCCTGTTGGGAGATATCTTTGGTCCTGACAAACTGATGCGCAACCTGGACCCCATGAAGTGCGTGGCCCAGGGGGCGGCCATCATGGCAGCGGTCTTGGGTGAGATCAAGGAGTGTCCCCAATGTTTACTGACCAATGCTTCTGAGGCCATCAGCTGCCAATGCGGCTATGTGTTTCCGGTGTTGGGAAATGTCACCGGGTTAGCCTACGGTATCCAGATAGCAGGGGATGTCTTCGATCCCATCATCAAGAAAACTTCTCCTTATCCTTCTCCTCAACCTGCAGTCGAAAGATACGAGACCAAGCGAGATAACCAACGTCGCATCAAGATACCCATTTACCGTGGTGACCACGAGGTGGCAAGCCAGAATGAGATCATGCGAATCGTCTGGCTACCGTTACCCCGGGGGCTGCCGCAAGGGACCAACGTAGAAGTTTCTTTGGGATTGAATGAGAATGAGATTCTCGACCATATCAGAGTCAGGGTTTTGGACGGCTCGGGCTCTTCCCTGGAAGCCTTCATAGACCAGGGTGAAGGAGAGCGAGTCATCTTGGAGCGGCGCTTGGACGGTCTTTCCACCAAGTGGCAGGAATACCTACCGAAAATGGATTGGGGGTCTGCGACTCTTCTGGAACAACTCTATGACGAGGCCATTGAGGCCGTCAACCATGGGTACTTTAATGAAACTTATAACAAAATAAAAGAATTCGAGGAACTGCTTGCGAAGTTCGCCGATGAAACGGAGGCCTGGAAACGGCGCGCCGAAAATATCTGCGGTTACGCTGAATTCATGATGGAGCGGTTCAATGTCATGATCAAGGCCGAGGACACCTATGCCTTGAATAAATTGATTGAGGAAGTTAGGGCTGCGGTAAAAACGGGTAAGGAGGCCGAAGCCCAACCCAAGGTGGACCGATTAAATGAGCACATCGACAAGACTACTCCGGCCTATTACCTGATGGTTCTCCTGGTATCCTCCTGGCGGGCCCACGAAGGCGGGATGCTCTCCCACGCCGAGGCCTTTCGGCGGACGATCGCACAGGCTGAGGATGCCTACCGCCGAGACGATGCCGACGCCTTCTGGAAGGTGATCGAAGAAGGCGTCAACATGCTGAAAGAACTTGATATTCCTCAAGGGAAAATTGACGATGGTCTCGTCCAGCGACGTAAAAGCGGTTCCATTTGAGGACATTTATGGAAGAAAACCCAACAACGGCAAAGCGTCCCATTCCCATAAAGTGTCCAGTATGCCCTTTGCCGGAGACTACGAGTAATCCCTGTCCTCAGTGCGGCACGGACCTGGAGCCGCTCAGGCGGTTACGTCTGTTGCCTGAATTCCTGGAAGAAGAAGCCTTCTCCCAAAGCTCCCAGGAAATCGTGCTCGGCCCCATCGCCTCTCTGGCGGCGGCAGTGGCGCTGAGCCCCGCTTCGTTGAGCCACCGCTTGGCTCTAGCCCGGGCTTTGCTGGCAAAGGGCGATATAGAAGAGGCGGAAAGGCTTATTCGACAGATTTTAAAGCATTATCCGGAAAATTCAGAGGTCGAGACATTGGGTCAACTCCTCCTGGAAGCGCAACAGAATCGAGTGCAAGCGGCAGAGGCAGCCCGGAAAGGGGCTCGGAAAATGGTCTGGTGGAAGTTTTCCGCCTTAACTGCCTACGCCTTCACTATGGCTTTTCTGACCCTCTTAATCTGGCAGCCTTTTACCACGTCGCCTCTCCCGGGGCCGGAGTTACCTCCCCCCCCCGAGAGGTGGATATCCATCCCCAGTCCCCCTCAGTTCCCCCTGGTTCTCATTGAACGGAACCAGGGAAGCGTTCGTCTCAGTGGTGAAGTAAAGACTATGCCGGAGTTGCTGCAGGTGCTCAAGGAAACCAGCACGGTGCATGGGCTTAATCTGGACGGGATGAAAGTGAACTACGAACACAGTTTTCTCTACTGCGTCCAGCCCCACGACACCCTGACCTCCTTAGCCTGGAGATTCTACCGGCAGGGGGCAAAGTGGACCCTCATTCAGGAAGCGAATGCCTCGCGTTTACAAAACCCGGATCTACTCAAGCAAGGGGAACTGTTGTTAATCCCAGCCCCGGTAAGGAGCCCGGATGGAGTGGCACCAAACCAAAACAACCGTCGATGACGATCTCGTGGCCCAGTCCAGAGATTTACTCATTGAAGTGTTGAGCGGACCGATGGACGGCTTGGCCTTTTGTTTTGCCAAGCCATTGGTAACCATTGGCCGGGCCGACACCAATGACCTATGCCTGGCCTTAGACCCATTGGTCAGTCGATCCCACGCCCGGTTGAGCCAGGAGAGTGAAGGCTTCTGGCTGGAGGATGCCAATAGTCTGAATGGCACTTTTGTGGGAGATATGCCACTGGCCTCCAAGACCCAGGTCCAGCCGGGTGAATTCATCCGGGTGGGTATGACGGATCTGAGAATAACATACGACGGACCGGTCGTCATGGAAGGAAAAGGACTGGAAAAAGCTTGCTCCTTTTCGCCGGGAGCAGAACGGATACTGGAAATGGCCCTCCAGGAGGCCAGTTACCAAAAGCACTATTTTATCGGTACGGAACACCTTTTTATAAGTCTCTGCAAATGCCAGGACGAATTAATCACCCAGGTTCTGGCTCAGGATAGGGTCAACCCCTCTATCCGCAGAGTCGTTCGGCAAATCCTCATTCCTGGGTCCAGACCGCCGCAAGCGTCCAAAATCATTTTCACGCCTCGGGTTCATAACGTTTTTAAGCTCAGCCAGGAATACGCCCAAACCCATGGCGCGACTCACGTCGGCCCCATCCATATTCTGGCAGGTCTGCTCAGGGCCGGGGACGGCCTGGTTGTCAGGCTCCTGCGAAGACTGCAGCATAACCCTGAAAGGTTAGCCCAGGCGGCCGAGGAGGTGATAACAGCCACCCCCCCCCAATTCTTAAGGGAAGATACGCCTTTACTAAATACTATGGGAAGGGACCTGACCTTTTTGGCTGGAAAGGGCAAGCTTGATCCAGTGATCGGTCGGGAGGCTGAAATCGCCCTGATGACCCAAAGCCTGCTGCGGAAACAAAAGAATAACCTTATTCTGGTGGGTGACGCCGGAGTGGGCAAGACTACCCTGGTGGAAGGTCTGGCGCAACTCGTGGCCAAAGGAGAGGCGCCTCCGGCTTTATCGGGCAAACGGATTATCGAAATCTCCGCTGCCGGTCTCGTGTCTGGTACACGCTATCGAGGGGATCTGGAAGAGCGGGTCCAGAAGATGCTGGCAGAGGCGCAGGATAAGGGAATTATCCTTTTCATCGATGAGTTCCACACCCTGATGGGACGCATCGAATCCGAGGGAGGGCTGGATATAGCCAACATGCTCAAGCCGGCGCTGGCCAGTGATCGGCTGCGTCTGATCGGGGCCACCACCTGGAAAGAGTATCGGTCTCGTATTGAGCCTGACCCAGCTTTTGAAAGACGGTTCCAAGTCATCGATGTGAAGGAGATGACCCCACAAGACGCCATATCGCTCTTAAACAAGCTTAAAGAGGTATATGAGGAACACCACCAGGTAACTCTTCCCCCCGAGGTCCTTAAATTCGCTGTTGATTTGGCAGTGCGCTTTCTTCCGCACCGGCGTCTGCCGGACAAAGCCTTGGATCTTGTTGACCAGGCCTGCGCCAACTTCCGGATGCAGGTCATGGCAAAGCAATTGGGAGAGGCCGGCTCAGAGTGTCCCAGCCACGTGACACGGGAGGATGTGGCCCTCGCCTTATCAGGATGGGTGGGCATACCGGTGGACCGGCTCCTCCTGGAGGGAAAATATCCCCTCCTGCCTCTGGAAAAATTGCTGCAAGAGAGGATTCTGGGGCAGGACGAAGCGGTTGAGGCAGTGTCGTCTGCCGTCTGTCTGGCCCAATCCGGGCTGACGCCTCCGGATCGTCCCCGCATTGCCCTCATGTTTGTAGGACCCACAGGGGTCGGTAAAACTGAAATGGCCAAGGCCATGGCGGAGATTCTCACCCCCGGCCAACCTGCCCTGGTCCGCCTGGATATGTCGGAATTCATGGAACTCCATGCGGTGGCCAAGCTGGTGGGAGCACCTCCGGGATACGTGGGATACGGGGAGGAGGGGCAGCTAACGGGGCCGGTGCGTCGCCAGCCTGGTTCGGTGGTGCTGTTTGACGAGTTTGATAAAGCTCACCCCGATGTCCTCAACATACTCCTGCAGGTCCTGGATGCGGGTCAGTTGACCGACTCCAAGGGGCGTCTGGTGAATTTCCGGGAGGCATATATTATTTTTACTGCCAACGTCACCTTTTCCGGAAAGGGGCCGCGCATCGGCTTCGTGGAGGGGGAAGGAAGAGACGTTGCCTCGGAAGTTATCGCACTACTGCGGAATCGTTTTCGGCCGGAATTCCTCAATCGTTTAGATAAAATTATTATTTTCCCTACCCTAACCCGGGAAGTATGCCATCGGCTGGCAGAGTTGGCGGTGGACCAGATCATCCAGCATCTCAGCGGCCAGGCAACCGAGTTAAAAATCGATGGCGAGATCTTCGACCTAGTGCTGGACGAAGCAGACTTTCAGCGCTATGGCGCCCGAGAAATTAAGCGGGTGGTGAACCGCCTGCTGGCCGAACCACTTTCCCGGTGGCTGGGGCAACAGGAGATCAAGCCAACCGGGGTGCATGCTTCCCGACAGGGTCACAAGATCGAGTTTGCCGCAACAGCTTTGAAGGAAACTGGCCCGGCCTCAGAGCAACTACCAGCAAAGGCCGGTTAATGCAGGCTACTATCTTGAATGATTGATTATTACTCCTAAAAGATGGTCTCTACACCGACCCCTCTCACAGGAGTGTGGCCCCATGGAACCTTTCTGTCTTGGAAATTACAGAGTTTTGCGGGAATTGGGACGGGGAGGCATGGGAGTGGTCTATTTGGCCGATGACCTGGTGTTGCACAGGTTGGTGGCCATAAAGGTTCTTCATCCTCATTTAACCCAAGACCCCGAATTCAAAAAACGGTTCATGGTGGAAGCCCGCAATCAGGCTCAACTGACCCACCCCAACATTACCACCCTCTATTCTTTCGAGGAAAAGGCCGGTCAGATCTTTCTGGTCATGGAATACCTCGAAGGAGAAACTCTCGAAAAATGTCTCCAGCGCCTTAGCCGATTGTCCAGACCTGAAATGCAGCAGATCTTCCCGCAGGTTTTGGAGGCGGTTGCATATGCCCACGCCAAAGGGGTCATCCATCGAGACCTCAAACCAGGCAATATCGCCATCACCCGCACCGGAACCGTGAAGATCATGGATTTTGGCATCGCTATCCAAGTTGGGGCTGATAAAGGGTTCCAACCCACTGAAATTCTTGGCACTCCCCATTACATGGCACCGGAACAGATCAAGGGGGAACCCCTGAGCCCCAGCACCGATATCTATGCCCTGGGTGTTATTCTGTTTGAAATGGTCACCGGCCGCCCTCCGTTTGATGGCCCCACCGATCATGACATCAGGGTGGCTCACGTTACCAAAAAACCCATGGCGCCGCGTCTGAGCGGCTGTCCGGATATCAACCCCGAGCTGGAGGGGGTGATTTTAAAGGCCCTGGAGAAAGATCCCAGGAAACGCTTTGTGAGCGCCCAGGAACTTCTTCTGGCCCTGGAGACCTCCTTGAACGGCCCCCCAGAGGCCACTTCCTTCCCACCGTCCATTTCTGCAGCAACTTCCCCAAGTTTCCCCCGACGGCAAAAACGGGTACTCACCTGGCCCCTCGCCCCGGTCGCGCTAATCATTTTCACTTTAGGGGCGATCCTCTTGGAGGCCCCATTATATTTTAAAAAAATGTTTTATCAGGGAGACCAGACAGGTTCGGGGGGCAGCCCGCCATCAAGGGTGCCCCTTCCCGCCGGGCCGGAGCCTCAGCCGGCAGCTCTCGCTTCACTACAACCGTCCTCACCTGTGACTAACGTCCCCCATAAAACCGATCCGGCTCCGGTTCCATCGCCAGCCGATCCGAGAGAAGCACTATGCCGAACTTTAAAGGAGCACGGTTTTGGACACTTAAAAGTTGAGGGGGTAGCTCCGCAGATCAGCGTTATCGGGCAGGTACGGTCATTGAAGGAAAAAAACCAGGTGATGCGGTTGGCCACGGTTCATTGCCCCACACAGTGGTTGGAATTCAAGGACTTGAAGATTCGACAGGCTTTGGCCAGGACCGCATTGCCCAAGGCGCCACCTGAAGATCTGTTGCCAGAGTCGAGGCGAACAGTGGTGTCTCCCACGTTACCGATGGCGCCGCCGGAAGATATCCGCTTCGGTTTCGGCAAGCCCACAGTAACTAAAATCCGTTAGACCAAAACCACCTAGGGAGGAAAAGAATGATGATTCGCAAGATGATGACTGTAGTGACATTAATTGTTTTCTGCAACTTTCTCGGTGGATGCGCCACCACCCCCAAACCCGAAAGTTCTCAATCCGATGCTCCCTCACCAGCCAAGCGGTCCGTTGCGGGGGCAATCCTGGGAGCCATCGGCGGGGCGGCCGCCGGAGCCTTGGTAGGTCTGATTCCAGGCGGCAGCGCTGCCACCAATGTGGCTCGAGGGGCGTTAGCGGGCGCCGCCTCCGGCTTAGTGACTGGGGCCATTGCGGGCTACCTCTATGGGAAACATGAGGAAAAGCAGTATCGGGACAGACAGGCTGCAGAAGCCTATCACCAGTATCAGGCCGAACAGGGGGAGAAAGTATTCATGGAAACTGTCGAAGTCAAGCCCGAAAACGTCGAGCAGGGCGGCAGCGTCTATCTCAATTCTACCTTCAGTGTCTTGACCGGCAATGATGAACCGGTGCCCGTGGAAATTTCCCAGGTTGTCATGGCGCAGGATAAAGTCTGTGGAAAGCCTTTCGTCCACAGAGGCGAAAAAACGAGTGGCACCTATGCCATGGCAGTGCCCCTGAAAATCCCGGCTAATGCTCCCAATGGACGGTACAAATTAATGACCCAGGTCAAGACGGCCAACGCTGCCGATCAAAAAGTCTGTGAGTTTACCGTAGCCCAAAAAGCTAAACCGCCAGGTGCGCCGGGCTCTCCGGAACAACCTGAGCAACCCGAGGCCAAGGCGCCTCCGCCGTATCTGCCTACGGCTCAGCACCATGACGCCACGAACCCTGTGCATGCCGCAACAGATAACACAACCTAAAACTAACTGGCTAAGCGGGGGGATAACTATGAATAACCTAATAAGAAAAACCGTCCTATGGTCAGTGCTGGTAAATCTGACGTTCGTCTCTTTGACCTTGACTGCAGGTATGGTTGAGTCTGCACCAGTACTACTGCAACTCGGCCCCAAGGGAGAGGTGGAACGGCAAATTACACACGCCATCTCTTCCAGGCCAGACGATCAGGGCTTCAGCCTGACGACGGCCAGCCCCTCCCAGAAAAGTTTTTTACTGGCGCAAGCTGATCCCGCCCCCGAACCGCGGCGTGAAGATCCTTTTATCAGAAGACCCAGAGGGCGCCTGGGTTCGGCTCAGGAAAGGGAATTACAAAAACTTTACAATCTGGGGGTGGATCATTTCTTTGCCGGGCTCTACGACCAAGCCATAGCCCGGTTTAATGAGGCTTTGGCCATCGATCCGGAATTCGCCGAGGCCTATTTCAATCGAGGCCTGGTGTTTGCTTTGAAAAAACAGGACACAGCGGCAGTGGCCGATTTTACTCGGGCTTTACAATTTGAACCGTTGCGAGCAGATATCTACTATCAGCGGGGTGCGGCTCTGACCCGTCTGGAACAATTTAGCCGAGCCATTTCCGATTTCAACAAGGCTTTGGAAATTTCCCCTAACAGTCCCGAGATCTACCAGGCCAGGGATATGGCCACTGCCAAGATGGGGAAATCCGACCATCCCAGGCCTGATCCGCTAACAACCAAGGAAGGGAAAGAATACTCCACTTTGCCCCCTCCCGCCCCGGCGCCGGTTTTACCTAAACAGCCGGAGATGGCAACAGCGGCCAGGAGCAGCCGTGATTCGAGTCCCATGCTCACGGCGAAATCCTCCCTAGACCTCAGGTATATGCCTCAATTCAATCAGGGAGTGGAATACTTTTTCAGTGGGCAGCATGACCTGGCCATTGCTGCCTTTAACCAAGTCTTGGCCGACAACCCTGATTTTACTGAGGCCTACTTTAACCGTGGCTTGATTTATGCTCTTCAGGGTAAGGAAGACCGGGCCATAGCCGACTTTAATCAGGTCCTGCTCCGGGAGCCGAGGCGAGTCGAGGTATTCTATAATCGCGGCATGAGCTATTCCCGGCTAAAACAATTTGAAAAGGCCATTGCCGATTACAATCGGGCGTTGGAATTGAGTCCTCAAAACTCCGAGGTTTACCGGTTACGGGGGATTGCTTACTCCAAAATGGGCCGGAATGACTTAGCCAGAGCTGATTTTAGCAAAGCGGAAGAAGTGACCGTGAAGAAGGTGCAGGTTGCCCGGGAAGGAGGCGAAATGGACCTTTTTCTCAAAGTGGCCGAAACCCTTAAGAGAATTCAGCGTCCGGATTCCCCTCAAATTAACAAAGGACTTGCCTGTTTAGAAAAGGGACAGCTTGAACAAGCCTTGACTGAGTTCAATCAGGCCGTAGCGGTCAATCCTAAAGACGCTATACCGTATTTCCTGAGGGGGCTTATCCTCGCCAAACAGGGCAAGACGGAAGATGCCATCTCCAACTTAACCTCGGCTTTACAGCTTAATCCTCGCTTTTCTCGAGCATTTGGCGAGCGGGGGGTATTGCAGGCCCGAAAAGGGCAATATCAATTAGCCCTATCCGACCTCGGCTCGGCTCTGGGCATAGACCCCAGCTATGCGGAGGCCTACAACAATCGAGGCAGCGTCTACAGTCAGATGAACCAGACTGAACTAGCCCTCATTGAATACAACCGGGCCCTGGCAATCAACCCGTTGTATGCCAAGGCGTATTATAATCGGGGTTCTCTGAACCTTGTCATGGGAAATTACGACCAGGCCCTTGCGGACTTGGACAAAGCACAGGAGTTTGACCCGCACGATGCGCGAGTCTATGTGAACCGGGGCCTCGCCTATGCCGGCAAAAGACGATATGATCGGGCTCTGGCCGATTTTACCATAGCGGTTGAGCTCAACCCCAAAATGGCCATTGCCAATTACCACCGGGCCGTAGCGTTGGAAAAAACCGGCCGGCGAAGTGAGGCTATAGAAGCCTACCAGGAGTTTCTGCAACATGCCTCCCCTGACCTGCACGAGCAGATTGAGGAAGCCAGGAGAAAAATCGGCGCCCTATGAAAATTGGAGATCTGAAACATTACCGTCTCATTGAGAAGATCGGTTGGGGAGGCATGGGGGTGGTGTATATGGCTGAAGACCTGTCCCTGAGTCGGCGGGTGGCTATAAAGTTTCTCGCCCCCTTGCTAGTCCAGGACCAGGAAATCATGCACCGCTTCCGCTCTGAGGCTCGCAATCAGGCCCGTCTGAGCCATTCCAACATTACCATGGTGTATGCCTTTCAGGAAACAGAGGAACAGGCATTTTTGGTGTTGGAGTATGTGGACGGGGAAACCCTGGAAAAACGTCTGCAGCGTCTCGGGCGGTTGTCCGTAGGAGAATCTCTGGAAATATTTGGAAAAGTTCTGAGCGCCATTGAATACGCCCACAGCAAGGGGATCGTCCACCGCGATATCAAGCCCAGCAATATCGGCCTGACCGCCGAGGGCGTCGTTAAGGTCATGGATTTTGGCATTGCCTTGAATATTGAGGAGAGTTGCCGCTTCACCAAAACCGGACATATTATGGGTTCTCCTCATTATATGGCCCCGGAGCAGATTTTAGGACGCCAGTCGGACCACCGCACCGATATCTACGCTTTAGGAATCACTCTTTTTGAAATGCTCACCGGGCGACTGCCTTTTGAAGGCCGCAGCGACTATGAAATCAGGGTGGCCCAGGTCAACGAGGCGCCACCAGTCCTGCCTGCTTCAAGTTATGAAGATATCCCCCTCGCCCTGGAGCGAGTGATCCATAAGGCCCTGGCAAAAACCCTGGAGAACCGGTTTCAAAGCGCCCAGGAGTTTCGCCTGGCCCTGGATGCCGCAATTGGCCAAGCGACTGACGCGCCCCGTCTCTTCAAGGTCCTCGAAGACAAGGGTACCCGACTTTTTTCTGAGGCCACACCCCCTCAGATACGGGGAGGGAAGGCGCCTTCGCCGGTTGACACGCCCTCCCGGCGTCTCGTTGGAGCCTCGATTTTGCCCTGGATATCCATTGCCCTGGTAATCGTGATAGTTATTCCTCTATTTTACCTGGCCTTCCAGGGCGCCGGCCGCCTATCGGCGCCACGGTCCGCCGCCATCCCCGCACCGTCATCCCCACCACCCTCAACAGTTCTTCCTGAACCGGCATCCCGCCCCAATCTGGCAGCACCTTCTGGCAAGACTGGGGAAGGGGCGCCGGCTGATTCGGCGGTGCAACCGGGTGATCCGCTTAGGTCAGGACAGATGACGAACTCTTCTCCTGCTCCCAAGGCAGCCGCGTCGACAGGACCGGCAGCAGACCAGGCGAACCTAATACCAGAGAACCCAAAAACTGAAGGAGGCGGTGAGGCAACCGGACCGCCACTGACCACCACCCCTGTGGAACCTGCTGCAGCGACACCAAGGACCCTTAAAAGCCCGCCATCCGACGCACCCAATGAGGCACACTGGCGTCAGGCCATCCAGACTAAACTGGAGCAGCATGGGTTTGCCCATATTCAGGTCTCCACCAACCCGCAAAAACAGATCATGGTTTCCGGCCGGGTTCAGAATCAGATGGAAAAGAACAGAGTCATGCAACTTGTCGGCGCGGCGGGATATGCCGGACAGATAATCTCCCATGACCTGAGCATCAGAGAAAAGCCCCCCACGGCTGTGAAAAAGAAAATCAGGCCGTCGAGGCCGGCAGGAGGGTTGGAGGAGCGGGGGCCGCCGCCAGGACAGTCAGCCCTGCCGCCGGCCTTTGATTAACGGCGGCCGCAGAGTCGGCTCCTTGCCTTAGCCGGTCGTCATGAGTTGGGATGAAATATTTAGAGGCAGTTCTCCAAAAATTGGTGAGCCTCCAGGCCTGGATCAACGACTCAATCGATAACCTGCTGACATTAATTATTTATTTCAATTACATAACCACACCTTAATATGGCATGATTTTGGCAGAGGTTTAACTTCAGGAGGAAGGTCATCCATGGGAAAAATTTTTTTCGGTTTATTTCTAGTGCTCCTGGCTCTCTGCGGCATCGTCTGGGCCCAGGAACCCGGTTCCCTTAATCTTTTAGATGCCATTTCCAAGCCTGGAGACAAAATTGACATTGTCCTGGCCGTTCTGGACAAGGAAGGGAATCCCATCAAGGGATTGAGCCAGGCTAATTTCTCTCTGACGGTGGAAGGTCAAGAAATTAAGGACTTTTCGATAGAGCCCATCACCAGCAGCAAAAGTCCCATGTCCGTGGTTTTGGCCATAGACGTCAGCGGCAGCATGAAAGGGACTCCCATAATCGAAGCCAAGAAGGCGGCTAATACCTTTTTGGATCAGTTGGAAAAAGAAGATTACGTGGCCCTGATGGTTTTTGGCAGCAGCGTCAGGCTTGTTACTTCTTTCACCAAAAAACACGAAGTTCGGGAACACCTCAACCAACTGAACGCTACGGAGCAATGGACCTGGCTCTACCAGGCAACGTATGACGCCCTGGAGCAGTCAGCCAAAGCCCCGACTTCCAGGGCTGTAGTGATTCTCCTCACTGATGGCAAGGATGAGGGAAGTCCACGCACGGAAACCGATGTGTTGGGAAGAATTAAGGGGACCCAGATCCCCATCTATACCGTTGGTTTTGGAGCCCAGGCCCAAGTGGACTATTTAAAAAGGGTGGCGGGCGCCAGTGGCGGCTATTTCCAATTTACCCCCACCGCAGAAGAACTCTCCACATTATATAACCAGGTGATGGATCAGTTAAAAAACCAATATCTCCTCCGTTTCCCCTTCGATCGCCCGGCTGGCTCCTACCACAGCACGGTGACGCTCAATTACCGGGGCCAGGATATATCCGCCAAAAGGCGATTTCTGCACGTACGAGCCGAACCTTTGGCTCCTGAGCCGCCACCGCCGCCGCAGCCACCACAGCCAACGTCGACGCCTCCGCTGCCGCCCCAGGAGAGCATTTTGCCATGGGTGATTCTGGCCCTGGTTGGAGTAGTCCTGGTGGCAGCGCTGGTATGGATAATAGTGCGCCGCCGTCCCCCGACTCCTCCCCAGGAGAAGAGTGAAACCTCCTTGGTCAGCTTTATGATCCGGGGGAAATCTCATCCTCTGAACCCGATGGGAGGGATGGGCGCGGTCAACAAAGACACCCAGGCCCTCACCGCTCCCGGTGAAGTAGGCTTGCGGATTGATGTGCCACCTCTTCCCCTCTTTTTTGCTCTGATCGATTTTAAAAATAACCGCGATTACCCGGAGATCATCATTACAAGGTATGATGAGGAAATCAAGGAGCATTATTCCCACGCACGTCTCTATCTGTTGCTCTCCGACAAGACTATTTCGAGACCGGATGGACAGCGCACCGGCCATGCAGTCATCTTTTTTGATCCGGACACCCAACGTTATCAACTCCAGGATTTGGGCAGTTTTAGCGGTACCAGATTGAACGAAGTGACCATCGCCGAGAAGGCGCCCCTGAAAAATGGCGACACGATCATGATCGGGGCCGTGGTCATACATTTCTATGATAAACGAGTCTTTACCGAAACCGTGACTTAAGGGGGATGGACGTGGCCAAAAAAGATACTACTTCTAATTGGTGGAAACAGGTAATTCAACGGCGTAAAGGCCAAGGGGCGGATGGGGAGTCGGTGGCGGTCGAACCTTCGGGTGAGGGTCCGAGCAAGCCCGGCAGCCAGATAGTTTCCCCCACCCCTGCCCCTGAGCAAGAACCAACAAGCCTGGAAGAACAGATTGACGTGGTTTCCGGTGCCGGGCCTGAGAAAAAAGAAGCCTCCCCCCTGCCGGAAAGTGATGTGGGCAGAGGGCCTGAAACAGTGCCCGAGCCCCCGGTCGTCTCCCCTGAAAGCGCAGCCCCGGTTACTGCCGCCGCTGGCAACCGACTGCCCCAGGAACTGCTGGCCGTTCTGATCCTTATCGATATCGGTGGAGAAATGCGCCAGGCCCGACAAATTCCCCAATATTTCCAAATTCAACGGGTCCGCACCCTCGTCGGCCGCCATGCCAAGGCCCACATCCATCTGGATGACGCCGCCACGGTCCGGCCGGAGCACGCCCGACTGTTTTTTCAAGAGAAGGACGGCAGCATGTTCTTCACCATCCATCCTTTCTCAGCCGGTACAGTGACGGTGAATGAAACACCGGTGACCGAAAAGGGCGTGGTCCTGAAAAGCGGCGATCTGGTGGCCTGCGGCAGCGCCAAGCTAGTCTTTTTCTTGAAGAATCTGAGGGGTGAAGACCTATGAGAATCGCCTTTCGCACACATGCCGGCATGAGGACTGACCATAACGAAGATTTTTACTCCGTGCTGGTTGCCCCCCATCTCAGTTTGGTGATTGTGGCAGATGGGGTGGGTGGTCATCACGCCGGTGAAGTAGCCAGCCAACTGGGCGTTAAAGTCGTTCAAAACGCCCTCGCTGGCAGATTGACCGAACTGGATGCGGAGCAAGCACCCGAAGCCCTCCGGCAGGCCTTCCAGCAGGCCCATGAGGTAATCGCCCGGCAGGCAGCCAGCGACGACCAGTGCGCTGGCATGGGCACGACCATGGTGGCCGGACTCTTTCAGAACGGTAAACTTCATCTGGCCCATGTAGGCGACAGCCGGGCTTATCGCATCGCCTCCCGGCACATCACCCCCCTGACCCGGGACCACTCCCTGGTGGGGAGTATGGTTCAGTCCGGGATAATCAGCAGCGAAGAGGCCCGTAACCATCACCTGAGCAACATCATTACCCAATGCTTGGGGTGCGCCGAATATATCGGTCCAGACCTAAAAAGCATGGAACTGATGACTGACGACATCTTTCTATTCTGCTCCGATGGGCTTACCGACATGTTGGATGACAATAAAATATTAAAGATCGTCTGGCGCAATTCCCGTAAACTTCCCATCTGCGCCGACAAGTTGGTGGCCAGGGCCAATAAAAATGGTGGTCGTGATAACATTACGGTTGTCCTGGTAAATTACGATGGCGGTAACTATTGATGGGTTAACCTTGCTGCATCCTCGTGTTATTTGGGGAGAGGTCTATGAGAATAGAAATCAATAAATATTCTTTTGAAGTATCAATGATAATTTTCGTCGGGGCCATAATTCTAACCGGCATTTTTTACCTGCCAATTTACTTTTTAAGTCATGATTCTTATTTACGCGCCTTTTTTTACCGTTGCTGGTACGTCCAAATGCTCACCACGTGGCTCTTTTTGGCCGCCCTGTTGTTTATCATCCTGCGCTTCATCCTCCTGAGATCCGAACGGCGGATACTCGATAAAAAAGTGGCCCTCGAAAACATTGAGGAGAATATCACGGTTCCCTTGGCCAAGGAACTCCTGGAGGCTATTCCATCCCAATACCAGCACGCCATTAGCTTCCGACGGCTGGGGGAGATCCTTTGGGCTTATGTCCGCAGAGAGGAGGTGGTGCGCCTCAACCAGGAATTGTCCAGGCGTGATCTGGAACAGATTGAAGGCGGATATGTAGTTTTAAACGCTCTGAAGCAGCTCATCCCGGTACTGGGTTTTCTCGGGACCGTGGTAGGTCTTTCCCTGGGAATGGCCAAATTTCCTGAATTGTCAGAGACCGCTGGCAATTTTGAAAGCCTCCGCACTATCCTGAAAGATTTGGCGGCCTCTTTGAGTGTTTCTTTTGACACCACCCTCCTGGCCCTGGGTTACACAGTCATTATCGTGCTCCTGGCGTCCTTCCTGCGCCGGGAGGAGGAGCAGTTCGTCGTAGAAGTTGACGACAAGGCCAGACACCTCATTGCCAAGTTAACGGATGCAGAGACGGAACCCGGAAGCCTCTCCCAGAGTAGCCTGGATGTCGTGGTGGCCGAATTGGTGAACAAGTTGGCCGCGCAGATGGAAACTTCCCTCAAGGAGGTAGGGCAGCGTCTGGGGCACTCTTTAGAGAACCTCCTGAAAAAGCTGGAAGAGCTGCGGGACGGGATTCAAAATCCCCCCCAGTACGAAATCCTCGTCCAGCCCCTCAAGGGAAGATCCAATGAATGAAGACGATAACCTGGCCGGCCTTCTCCTCCTGGTCTGCCTCGTGGGAGTGGTGATGTTCATATGTTTCGCCCTGGCTTCCCTGAACCTCATGGCCAGCCGGGAGGAGCTGGAGACCCCTTTGCCTGACTCCGCCTCTCTGGCGGTCCAGCGCCAGGATCTGCTGGTCCAAAAACGGGATATCCAGCAGGCCAATGCTGTTCTGGAAGAAAATATAGATTATGTGAAAAAGCAGATTGCCCAGACCGCCAGAGAGATTGCCGCTCTGCAGGAAACCCAGCCCCTGGACCGCACTCAGGAAATTCAACAGCTCCGACAGGAGCTCGACTCCCTGGAGGAGGAGAAACACGGTTTATTAAACCAGCTCAACGCCCGGAGAAGAGATGTCAACAGATTCGATGTCTGGAGGGAGCTGGGAGGCACCGTCCACTTCCAGAATCCCTTGTTCCTGGAGTGCCAGGCCAGGATTATCCTCGTCCATCCTGGGAAAAAACCCTTACACATGGCGGACCTCAACCGCAGGAACTGTCTCCAGGAATATATTCAGGGGAAAGACGGCATCGTCCTGTTAGTTCGGCCAGATGGCTTTAACTCCTTCGAAGCAGCCCTGTTGCAGGTAAAAAAGACTAACCTCAAATTGGCTTACGAACCAGTGGACGCCGTTTGGCAACTCGATTTCACTCAAGGGCCATAACCATGAAACGCATTTCGTTCCCTTTCTTATCGTTGTTCCAGGATCCCGTTTTCACCATTTTGGCTCTGATCCTTCTGGCCACCACGCCGATGATCTTCCCCGGTGAAGGCAAAAAGATTGATCCCCAGGTGCCGATCCTGATGGAGGAGATCCATGCCCTGGAAAAGGCTGTGAGCGAACTGCAGGGAACCCAGAAGCTCTTGGAACAGAATAAAGAAGGGAAGGACCTGGATTACCAGGGCCTCGCTCAAAGTTTGCAGGGACTGAGGCAGAAAAATCTGGACTTACGGGAGACGGCAGAGGATCAACGACGTAATCTCAACCGATTGAACCATGACGTGCAGGTCAAGCGCCGGGAAGTGGAACAGCTGAAGAATGACCTGGCACGCCTGGGCACCCGCCAGGGGCCCGTCCCCGGGGGATTTTACGATATGGGAGACTCCACCAAACAGGATTTCTATATCCAGTTGGCCGGCAACCGCCTCTATCCAGTGGACGATGAGTATTACAACTCCAAAGACGTATACGGCACCATCGCCGGGGGAGAGATGGTGGCTGTGTTAGTGAAGACCAGAAAAACAGGGACGCCGGGAGACCAGCTGGAAGACCTGGAGAGGCCGGCCAATAAGCTGGAAAATGTGCTTCAAGGCTTGGATTCCCGCCAGAACCGCATCATTTTTCTGGTCCAGGGTAATTCCTTCCCCATCTTCCGGAAAGCCCGGGAGCAGGTGTTTCGGCGGGGCTTTGAATGCGGCTGGATATTCACCAACAGCCAGGATATCACCCTGACCTCAGCGAGCCGGGCCGAGCGGCTTCCGTCGGCGGCGCCACGCTGAGCCCTTCTCGCAGAAGGGATCACTTATCGGTATTGCAAGACGCTGGGCGTCTGAACACCCAGATTCTGCAAATCTGAAGAAAGACTTGGACAGGAGGACATTCCCATGAACGGTAAGAAAATGTGGCGGCCAGGTTTGACCCTGCTGTTGGTTCGGGCAGCCGTCGTGCTGCTGACGGTCGGGAGTACGCCGGATCCCGCCTGGACTTCGCCAGGAGAAACAGTGAGCCCCGCAGTAGAACAGGCCCTCCTGGCAGAGGACTGGCGCCAGGTCGCTGACCTCTTGGCAGGCGTCACCCCCAAGACCCCTTCGCCGGTGCTGCGCCTCCTCAAGGGCCACGCCTGCCTGGCTGTGAACCGGAATAATGAGTCCTTGTGCCTGTTCCTCAGCATCGCTGCCGATGATGAGCGCCAGCAGTGGCTGCAGTGGGCCGACGCCTTTGCCCAAAAAAACTCCCAGAAGCCCGCGGCCCACTACTTTCAGGGAGACGCGCGGGCGCGTTGTGGTAATTTAACGGATGCTCAAACCTCTTTTACCCAGGGGTTGCAAATCAACCCAGATCACCCCTTACTTCTCAATGGCAGAGGGGTAGTCTTGGCCCTCAATAAAAAATGGACGGAGGCAAAATCTGATCTTACCAAAGCCGGCGGCAACCCGAAGATGCCCTTGGCCGATGTCTATGTTAACTTGGGGGGAATGTTTATCCACCGGAAAGATGGTGCCAAAGGAGCGGTTCGGGCATTTGATCAGGCTCTAAAGATCTCTCCCGAATACTGTTTGGCTTTGCTGGGCCGGGGATGCGTGGAACTGGTCCTGAACCAGATGTCTGAAGCCGAAAAGGACCTCAAAAAAGCGCAAGAACTGGCGGGGTGTGCCAAGCCCCTGGTGGACGACACCGCCTTGGATATCTTCGAACGCATGACCGGCATGAAAAAGTCGGATTTGCTGGCCATGAGCCAGGGCAACAAAGCCGGGACCGTCTTTGATGTAAAATTTGAAGATGCCAAAAGATCATATGATTCCTGGAAACAAAATCCTGGCAACCAAAAACTCTATAATGATTTTCACACTATATCCGCTTACTTACCTCCGAACTTCCAAAATGAAATCACCAAAATGATGAAAAACGATGCGGTCAAAGACCCATCTTTGGCTAATCAAATGAAAATTTGCGAAAGCAAAGTACTCTCTCATAACAGCCATCCGGTCACCCAACTGGTGGGAAACATTATTAAAGGCGCAGGACTGGCAATCGGCGGCACTATTGCTACAGGAGGGGGTGCAGCAACCGCCACCGGCGTCGCCGCCGCTCCTGGAGTTGGGGCTATGGCGGCTGGAACCACCATAATTGGCATCGGCCAGGTAGCCGGTAAGCATGTTGATAATACCACTAAGGCCAATTTGGATTTTGCCAACAAAGCATTAACTGACGTTTTCAGTGGGCCAGGGGGGGCTGTAACTCCTTTGAGTGGTGGAGCTGGAGCAACCCTGGGGTTAGACAAAACAACGGCCATGAAGGGGCTTGGCAATCTTGGTGGCCCTGGCGGTCCTTTGGGAGAATCATCTGCCGGCATTCATAAGACCCTGACAGGGAAAGGCGCCGGGGGGGTAGATATCTCCTTTAAAGAGGCGGCTTGGGATGAGGGAGATTGGCCCTTCAAGGCGCATTTCGGTCTGCTTTATTAATAAAAACGTAGGCGTTCAGCTATCAGCAATCAGCTTTCAGCAAAAACACTGGGTTAGGGAAACCAAGCGAAAAACCAGTGATCCGCCACCTTAGAATAACTATTTGAATCTAAAGCATTAGCTGACGGCTGCAAGCTGAGCGCTGAACGCTTACATAAAAACAATCGGCCTCCAGTAGGCTTCTTTGCCGCAGGTCCCGCCAGGGTGGAGGAAAAGTTCGATGAGATTAGCTGATTGTGGACGCAGGGTTATTGCTTTGACGGTGCTGATGGTCCTCTTCTCTCCGTTCTCCCTTTCGGCCGCCTCTTACTACGCCGTCTCCCTGAATGCCATAGCTGGCAAATTGAAAGAAAGCAGCAGGGAGGATGGAGACGTGCGGCAACTGGGCGGCATCACCCGTTTGCTAGGCGCGGTGTATGTTCCACAAGGCCAGGAGGTGATTATTTTTGGCCAGGCCTTAGAGGGAGAGCCGGCTTTGAACTTGGATGACCTTGTCGTGGCACTCAAGGCCATCCTCATTCATGGTGCCGAACCGCTGGTGAGTATCGATAAAACCGAACACACCAGGACCACCCAGAAACAGACCGTGCGTTTCGAAGGAGGGATAGCCGACACTAGCTTTGGTCAGGCTCTGCTGGCTGCGGACGTTATCCTTAAAAAAATGGGTCTGGGGCAATTACCCACGGAAGTCTGGGGGTCAAAATCCTATTTCGAGTTAATTGGCGGCAACTGGCAAAAAACCGGCCAAGAGCACCGGATTCAAAGTCGCTTTTGGTTCAAACCAGCTGATATCTTTATAGCCTCCCGGTCCGGAGTGGCCGTCTTGGAAAGATTCCGCCTAAGTGTACAAACTGAGATTCTTAATGTTATCGCGGATGGGAAGGAAACTTCCGGATATCGGGATGACATGGGAGAGCAATTTGCCGGTGCAATGAGTAGCAATTTCGAAGACCTCATGCAGTACTACAAGGAACTGAAACAGCTACGGCCCCTCTTTAACCTGGTGGGAGTGGCAACAGGGATAAAAAAATTAGCCACGTTTGACCAGACCTTAACTTCTGCCTTGGAGTTTTGGCTCAAAGAGTATCAGGTGCCCACTTGCAAAACGCCCAGCGAATATCCCCTCTTAACCCGAACTGAACAACTGCATCGTGGAA
>VGSX01000032.1 GCA_016874895.1 Deltaproteobacteria bacterium | reverse complement strand
TTGCTGAATATTCTCAGGAATGCCGACGGGCATCCTGGAAATGTAAAATCATGCAATCATTTCAGGCCGCAAACGGCATAATAATCAGATTTGTAGCTGACCCGATACCAGAAAGGCATGTGTTTCCTCTGGATATCGCCCAACTGCTCCAGTTGCCTATCCTGTATGTCCCTGAATCCCGCGTTTTCCATGTATTCCCGGGCCGTGTTCAGGGGGACACCCTTGGCATGGGGCAACTTGACCTCAATCCCCGGCGTGTAATGGCTTTGGGAGGAATCCGTCTTTTCAGCCATGGACCTCAGCCACCTGCCAAACTTGCGCCGTACGGCAGTCGTAAAACTACCGTCATCCCACAGTGCATCGATGACAATGACTTTGCCATTGTCTTGGGTAACTCGCCTCCAACTGTCCACGGCTTTTTGGGGGTTAGGCAGAGTCCAGAGCACATGCCTGACGACCACGGCGTCGAAAAAGCCATCCTCAAAGGGGGGATCTTCCGCATCACCCAATTGGAAATGCATCCGGCCAGGGATAGATTCGCCTTTCTGGCGTGCTTTCTCTTCAGCTATGGCAAGCATTTTTTCTGAAATATCGATCCCATATACCTCATGTCCCATTTCCGCCAGCAGGAGACTCATTTCCCCGGTCCCACACCCGGCATCCAAGATCCTCAGCCCTTTCCCGGGCATCAGTGTGCCAAAAAGTTCCTTCCAGGCTGCGGCTTCTTCCTGACTTTGCACGCCGTGGCCGTGATGGCTGTCGTATTTTTCGGAGGAATGGTCCCAACGTTTCGAAATTTCCGCCTTTATCCGGTCCTGGTCATAGGCCCCTGGGTCTTTACCCATTTCTTGACCATGAATCATCCCGGAGGGTATGACGCCACCTGTAAAGAATAAGATGAGAATAAAAATTAGAATTATTCTTTGCTCAACCATTTCCTGATTACCCTCTGGATTAATAGAACCGATATTTCAAGCCGCCGAAAACTTCCCACATGGGCCAGGGAGTATAAGCGATTTGATTTTGGCTAACCGTGTAGATATCCGAGGCAAAGCGCCGCGGGGTTAGGGTGACATTGAGGGAGGCCAGCCAATTCTTGTATTGGTAAGTCGCCCGCCACATATACTGATCAAATTGCGACCCGATAATCGTGCCCAACGTATTGGCGGGGGCCCGGGCTATCCGATAATAATAGAAAAACAAGCCGACCTGCTGTTCTCCGTCAGCCCAGGGTTTCTGATATTCAATACCCACGGTGGATTGATCCGGCGGCACCCCGGAGATATAATAGGCGCCAGGTGTTAATGGGTTTTTCAAGCGGGCACGCACCGCGGCGTAATTTCCCACCAGAGTAAGTTCTTTGGTCAGGAAGAGTTTGGCCTCAAGTTCAATGCCGGTGCGCTTGGAAGCCCCCAGGTTTTCAAAAGTGGCGGTGGCGGGATTCAAATACTGTTCTCGGGTATACAAGGTGTTGTAATAATCGAACCCGAAGTAGAGTCGATCGTACAGGAGGGCATTGAAACCCACATCCCAGGTTTCCAACTTGGCCAGACCCATGTCATAATTGGCGCGCTGGACTGCCGAAGCTGGGGACCACTCCAAAACGCCGGGTGATCGGAACCCCCTCCCAAAATTGGCAAAAATATTGATATCCTTATATGGCGTAATCACAAATCCGACTTTGGGACTCCACATATTCGGGCTGGCATTCCCTGAATTTTGGGGAAACAACTGGTTATCGATATCCACCTGAAA
Source organism: Deltaproteobacteria bacterium (assembly GCA_016874895.1). Taxonomy (GTDB): domain Bacteria; phylum Desulfobacterota; class Desulfobaccia; order Desulfobaccales; family Desulfobaccaceae; genus Desulfobacca. The sequence goes on along the minus strand of VGSX01000032.1, from coordinate 17,977 downwards.
CTGATCAAAGCGCAGGCCTCCCACCAGCTTGAGAAAAGAAAAGGGTTTATACTGCCCCTGGGCAAATATGCCGGTGCTGAATTGGTGAAATTTATACAGACGGGTTTGATTGATGAAATTATAGAAACTTATGGTATTCCACTGGGTCTGACTGACCTGATCGTAGCGCAGATCATTCCCGGCAAGTATCGAAAAATTTTCGAATGGCCGGTAATCATAGAGAAGTTTCCAGCCGAAATAGTGCTGGAATGTGTCTCTGCGAGCCTGAGGACTGGGCGGAAAGGTCCTGGCGGTGTTGTGACCGTGATAAGCATACCAAAAGTCTCCGTGAAAGCCTTCTTCACCGCCCTTGGGTCGGTAATTGAACACTACGTTGGCCATTTCGCTGTCACCCCGGTCAGCGCCATTCACCGAGTCTCTGCGCGTCAGCAGCCCGGCTTTGATCCTGTCCATCCGGATGTAACCTGGGTCACCCCAAGTCCTGGCCACATAATGAAAGCGCCCCGACAGATCACCTCCCCATAATGGGAAAGTGATTTTATTGAAAAACTGGCCTCGCTTGTAATGCTGATTGAGCCGGTAGCCTTGACGGGTATAGCCTTCCCAGACCAGGAAGGGAGTGAATTTCAAGGGGGAAAGTTGCCAGGAGGAATCGCTGAGAACCCCCACCGCCTGGCCGCTGGCATAGGTGCCCCCGCTTAGAGTTAAACTGGACGACGGGTCCGATTTTTTGGTGATAATGTTGATCACCCCGCCTAGGGCAAAATCACCATATAGAGCGGAAAAAGGACCTTTGATGACTTCGATGCGTTCGACCATCTCTGGCACCAGCCAGGCGATATCGGCCATGCCGTGAAAGTAATCCAGGACGTTCATGGGCATGCCATCCACGAAAAAGGCTGTCTGCACCCCATGTCCGCTGTTAAAGCCCCGCATGCCGATTTTGTCTCCGAAATCGCCCCCGGTATATTTGGTGACATAGAGACCCGGAACTGTTCGAAAAAGGTCCAAATAACTGCCGGTGTAAGGAATTCTCTTGATATCCTCGCGGGTTATTACAGTGACATTTGCCGGCAGCCCCTCTGATCTAACAGTTATCCTACCCTGTTCCTCTACCAGGCGTTCAGTTTCCACCAGAATCTCATCGATGGCCTGTTCCTTGGGCTGCTCTTGGCCATAGAGCCCCCCCGGACAGATCAGACCCCATAAGAGGCAACTCATCGCCACTATTCTGAGCTTCATCTCCTCTTCCCCCTTTTTTTTTCTTGGCATCCCCCCCTTTTTTGGTCTATAGTCAAAAATGGGAGATTGGTACATACGTATCCCCTGGATACGGTTAAACGGCTGATTTTCCCGCAGGGCAGGGTCGCCTCGCCAAAGTCGGTCCCTGCCCTGTAGTTTATTTTTGGTAAGCGTTCCGCGGTCAGCTTACAGCCATAAGCTAATGGTTTACATTCAAATAGTTATTCCAACATTCATTCTTGTCATTCTGAGCCGTCAGAGGCGGCGAAGAATCTTAGTATTACGGGCTCAGACCCTTCGCCTGCGGCTCAGGGTGACAGAAAAATACGTTAATGAATTTATGAACTGTTGTCCTTAGTTTCCCTAACCCATTGTTTTTGTTGAAAGCTAATTGCTGATAGCTGAACGCTTACTAATTTTTTAGGGCAAACCTGATGGGCAGCCGGGCGATGGAGGCCCGGGGCTCTCCTTGCACCATGGCCGGCCGGAAGGAGGACTGCTGCACCGCTCTGATCGCGGCTTCCTCAAACCCGAAGCCGGCTCCCTCCGCCACCTCCACCCGCTGCAGATTGCCCCGGGCATCGATATGCAACCGGAGCACCACCCGCCCCTCTTTTCCCAACCGCCGGGCCTGTTCGGGGTACACCGGCAGCACCCGGCGCAGGAAGGCCGGGCCGGTGGCGCTCCCGAATTCGGTAACCAGGGGGCCGGTAGGGGCCCCGGTCCCCCGGGTTACCGCGGGTCGGGGGGGAACAACCGGCGACGGTCGGGCCGCGACCGGTGGGGGAATATACGTTTGGGTGGTTATCGGCTCCGGTTCCCTCGGCCGGGGTTTCGGCCGGGGTTGCGGTTGCGGCTTCACCTTGGGAGGCTCCGGCGCCGGCGGTTCCGGGGCCGGCTTCTCCGCCCAGGTCATGACCAGTTCCACCGGGGGATAGGTCTTGACCTCCGTGACAGCCAGGGACACCGGTATGAGGAACAGCAGCCCATGGCCCAGGAGGGAAATTGTCAGACCCACGAATCTTTTTGTCACTGCAACCGCCTGTTCAGGAACATCAGGTTAAAAGTACAACAAAAAAGCCACGAACATCCTTCCGTTAGAGAATGCCTTCGTGGCTTGAATCAAATATGTAATGTGTTCAGCTTGTTTGGCGTGGCGGGCTTCTGCCCGGCCCGATGTGACGTGAAATATATTACAAGCGCCCTGTCCTGTCAAGGTATTTTTGTTAGAACTTCCTCGAGGTCTGTTCGACTTCCCCGGCATAGCGGGAGACTTCCTCTGGGTCCCAATCTTTTTTCCGCTAAAATACTAAGGATTTTAGTTTGAATGGGCGTTAGTGTAACTGTCTGTCCCGCATGCTTTTCAAAGGATGTGACACTATACACCGCCCAGGGATCGCACGTGCGCATCGGCGACAGGACCTTCATATAGCAATCTTCACAAACAATCCGGCCTAAATGCTCTCTTTCCTCTCCGCTTTCAATGTCAGCGCCGCACATATGACATTTCATGAAGTCTCCTCCTTCTGTCCGGGGGATATGGTTTCAGGCCGCCCGAAAATAATGGCTCCGGCAGGGTGCCCTTGCGTCTAATGCCGTTTCCGGTTTCTGGTCAAAATATTATCTATTTTTAGATAGTTGAGCTTTCAGAGAGAAATGTTAAACATAAAATGTGTTGAATTAATTATTATGAATTTCTAAAGTTATCGGCAAAGAGCTTGAATCAGACTTATCGCCCTGTTATTCCTTGAGCTCTGGTCGGCGCCCATTCCTGCTTGGGAAATGGCTAGACAGACATTCCAGAAAGGCTTGCTGATATGGGAGTAAGACCTTGTTCCGGCGCTGCAGGATGACCAGGGTGTCCGGCGGGGCCAGTTGCGAAAAGGGAAGATAGGCCAACCGGCGCTGCCTGAGTTCCGGCAGGTCCGAGCTCACCAAGGTGGCGGGGGCCAGGCCCAAACCCAGTTCCACATACAGGGCGCTCAGCTCCACATTGGCCGACTCCAGGATCACATGATAAGCCAACCCCAGGTGCTGCAACTGCCGTTCAATCCGGTCCCGGGGAGGCGTTTTGGCCGGAGGCAGGATCAGAGGATAACGGGCCACCTCTGGCCAGCCTATCTCGGCCACCTGGGTGAGGGGATGGTCCACCGGCACCAGCAGGAAGGGTTCAACCGAGAGCCAGGGGCGGACGGTGAGATCGGCCGGGGTCCGGGAGGCCAAGGCAAACCCCAGGTCAACTTCCCCCTCCCGTACCAGCGCAATGATTTCTGCCTGGGGCCGGTCCAGGATGGTGAGGCGCACCCCGGGCCAGGCCCGCTGGTACTCCCCCAGCACCTGCCGGAAAAGATGATAAATAGTCGTAAAGGGCGCGGCCAGTCTCAGGCTGCCGGCCGTCGGGTCCCTGCCGGCCTGGAGCTGCGCCTGCAGCTGCTCATAGCCCAAAAGCACCGCTTCGGCAAACCGCCAGACCTCTTCTCCCGCCGGGGTTAGCCGCAGTTTCTTGCGGTTAAGCCTCTCCAGGAGCTGACAGTTGAGTTCCGCCTCCAGGGCCTTGACCTGCTGGCTCAGGGCCGACTGGGTGCGGAAAGTGGCCGCCGCGGCCTTGGTGAAGCTGCCCAACCGGGCCGCGTGATAGAACCCCACCAGCTGTTGCCATTCCATAATTAGTAATTCTTTATAATAATATTAAAACTATTAATTTTACTTATAGCACGGTCCGGCCTACAATCAAAGGAAAAAATATCGGAGGGTGTTATGCATGCTTCTCTAGTGCAGGGGATAGGGTATGAGTTCCAGTATCAGGTGCCGGTAACCAGGACCGTCTCTCATCTGTTGCCGGAATCACAGGAATTTCAGCAGATGCCGGAGGTCTTGGCCTCCGGGTTCATGGTCGGCCTCATTGAATGGGCCTGTATCCAGGCGGTGAACCCCTACCTGGATTGGCCGGCGGAGCAGACGGTGGGCATCGGCTTCCACCTTTCCCATGTGGCCGCGACGCCGCCGGGGCATACCGTCACCATCAAGGTGGCGTTGGTGCAGGTCTCAGGCCGCAAGCTGACTTTTCAGGTGGAGGCCGCGGATGACCATGACCTGATCTCCACCGGAACCCACGAGCGTTTTGTCATTGAGGCGGGGCGTTTTCGGGCCAAGGCCATGGCCAAAGCCGCGGCCCGAAAGAAAGAGAGGGCAGATGTGGGTTAAACAGTATCGCTGGGAGTTTATCCGGCCCCCGAACCCCCAGGCGCTGGATATAATCCACTTCCCGCTGCAGGACCTCCCGGGGCAGCCGGTAGGCCGGGATACCGTAACGCAGCCAGCCGCCGGCTTCTGCCGCGGCTTCGTAGATCACCGCCTGGTAGCCCTTGAGGGCCAGGTGAAAGGCGCAACTCAGACCGGAGGGCCCGGCCCCGATGATGGCCACCTTCTCAGGCCGCGGCTCCACTGCGGGCACGGGCAAAGCAGTCCAATCCACGGCGTCGGCCACAAACCGCTTCAGGTTGCAGATGGCCACCGGTTCGTCCACTTCCTGGCGCCGACAGTCCGATTCGCAGGGATGCGGACAGATGCGGCCGAAGGTGCCGGGCAGAGGCAACCGCTCCATAATGAGGGAGAGAACCTCGGGAAATTTCCCCGCCTTGATGAGCTGCACGTAGCCCTGGGCGCTCAGGATGGCCGGACAGGCCCGGACGCAGGGGGCCCGGTCCAATTTTTTGATGGCGTAGTTGGCCGGAATCGCCTGGGGGAAGTGCCGGCAGGCGGCATGCCGGAAGTCCAGGCCTTCATCGAAGCTGGATGGCAGGAGCACCGGGCAGGCTTCGGCGCAGGCCCCGCAGGCATTGCACTTGGCCATGTCGATGAAGCGGGGTTCCTGGCGCAGCGTCAGGGTGAAATGCCCTGCTTTGCCTGCCACTTCGGCCACCTCCGACTGGGTGATAATCTCAATATCCGGATGGCGGGCCACTTCGATGAGTTTGGGAGAAATCAAACACGTGGAACAGTCGTTGGTGGGAAAGGTCTTATCCAGCTGGGCCATGACACCGCCGATGGAGATGTCCTTCTCCACCAGATAGACCTTGAAACCCGCATTGGCGGCGTCCAGGGCGGCCTGCATGCCGGCAATGCCGCCTCCCACTACAGCAATCGCACCGATTTTAGCTTGGTCAGTAATCATATTTTTATCGCCTGTTTTTGGTGTCTGGGTCCGCTGAGTTTTCAGATTATTTCTTGATCTGGTCCCGCTCGGTCACCGCAGCCAGCCTTTTTTCTGCAGCAGCGGCCGGGGGTCTACCAGGTGGCGGGCCAACCAGCCCGCTGCCCCGGAATGCCCCATGGCCAAGCCCATCAATTCGGTGAAATAGAACACCGGCAGGTAATACTTTTTCCCCGCTTTTTGAAAAATTCGGTCAATCTCGTGACGGCACCTGAGAGCCGGGGGACCCGTGGGCCGCAGACGACCGCGTTTGAACAGGGCCAAGCCCAGCTTGGCATTTTCCCAGAGCTCTTTGAAATCCGGTTGCCGCCGCAGTTTAAAGAAGGTAAAGCGCCGCATCAGGTCCACCTCGGACAGGCGCCCCCCTCCCCGGCGCAGACTCTCCAGAAAAAAGCCATGAGCCGCAGCAACCGCGGGTTGCTCCACCGCTTTCCCCTGGCGGATGGCCTCCTCTTTCAGCCAGTCCATGACCCCGGCGATATCGATACCGTTCGGGCAGCGAGTGCTGCAGGTGACGCAGGAAGCACAGACCCAGATGGTCCGGCAGCCCAGGAGCATATCCGTCTGACCCAGGCTGGCCAGGCGGATGACCCGGTCCGGGAACAGGTCCATAGCAGAGGTCAAAGGACAGCCCGCTGTACATTTTTTACATTGATAACATGAGGATACCGGAATAGCCACGTCTTTTGCCAGGCGTGCCGGCAAGGACAATCCCGGGCTGGGCGGTTGGCTTAGGTTGATTTCCATAGAGTCTGGCTCCTGATGTTTAATTCACTTATCTACCTGAATGCATACCGGGGCCGCTTAAATCTTGGCCGGCGAAACGTCAGCCGGACCGGTGAACAAAACCTCGGCAATGGCCTTTATAAGTTCATTCTCGGTAAAAGGTTTTTCCAGATAATCTGAGGTTCCCAGCTTAAAGGCATCGATGGCGGAGGCTACCGTAGAATAACCGGTAATGACGATAACCCTGGTCTGAGGCCACTGCTGTTTCGCCTCTTTGATGATCTGTAACCCGTCCAGGTCCGGCAGGCATAGGTCAGCCAAGATTAGGTCATAGGGGTTGCGGCGAACCAATTCCAGGGCATACCTTCCAGTTTCGGCCCAATCCACTTCATAGCCCGCTTCGCCGAGCACCAGTTGCATACCTTTAGACACATTGATTTCATCTTCCATCAACAAAATTCTCGGCGGCGGATTTTTCTGCGGTTTGGTTGTTTCTGACAACACACCCATCGCTTTACCCCTGACAGAATTGAATCCTCTTATCTTGACGCTGCATTATTTGTGCCAATTTTCTCATATGCTATCTAATTGATACCATTTATTAATATGATATATGCGTATAAAAAATATCCCAAAAAACTCCCGGTCGTGTTTTTTGGTGATACCTTCCCAGATGAGTCCAATCTGAGGTAGGGGATTACCTTGCGAGGTGTAGGGTTAAATTAAGGGCGGATGTGATTGGCACAGAGAACATTCGGTTGGGAGTGATGCACCAGGCGGTCGATGATGGCCGCAACGATCACCTGATCCGGATAAAATAGTTTCTGCAGTACGGGCACCAGCGGCCGGAGGTTTTCCTGGGGGAAAAGGTCCACCGGTGCCCGACCGGTGGTACTGTGCGGCCGGGCATTATACTGCTCTAGAAACTGGGCCAGACGCTGCTCCAACTCCCCCAGGTCGGCCACCTCCAGACCCCGGAGGAAATGCTCCTGCAGATAGAAGAAAGGATGACCTGGTGGAAGTAAATCTTCCGGGTCTGGCCGGCCACCGGCAGCCGCCATTCGGTCCAGTCATACTGCATCTGCTGACCGGGTTCGGTCTCAAACCGGATCGTCGCCTTGGCGTGATCATCCCTCTGAAATTGCTTTAAATATCTCTAGAGGCTGGTCAACGAGCCGGTGTAGCCCAGCTTGGTCAAGTCCGCAAAAATCCTGGTGCCGATAAACTGTTGCTGGACCATCTCTTGAATCTGGGGGGCAAAAGGGTCTATCTCCTTAACCGCCGCCCGCCGCTGATATGTGGGGAGCGACTAGCTGTGCCAGTAGCGCTTCACCGTGTTTTTGGAAATCCCCAACTTCCGGGCAATGGCCCGCTTTTTTAACCCCTGCCGCCTCAACACCTGAATGGTATGCCACACTTCCATGGAAATCACCCTCCTCACCTCCGACGACATGTGCTGGCATCGGTTTATCTCTGAGAGGGTCAGTTACCGTGAATAACTTCGGGTTTAGGGTAAATACTGTTCACTTAACTATTTTAATAACCAGTTTGAGGTCGATTTTGGGTATTGGTTTCGAGCCACGACGGCGCAAAGGGAAATTGCTCATCTTGCGCTTGACCCCGGGCGGGTTACGCCGGTTGCGGCTGGAGACCACTCGTTCTTCCAGAATCTCCTCCAAGACGCGCTCATGGAACCCCGCCCTCTCCCCTGGGGGGAATAGATTGAAAGCGGGGCATTTTGCGGCGGATAACTCGCACCGCATGAACGAAAGAGAGCCGGTCTGGGTCTTCATCCGCCTTGAGGGCCGCTTCATGCATCAGGCCACGAATGGCAAAGTGAGCCAGCAGCAAGCCATAAAATTCCTGACGCACCAAGTCGGGCGTCTTGCTGCGCAAGAGAATGCGAGCGCCGCGCAAGTGGGTCTTCAATTCGTCCAAAGCCGTCTCAATCTCCCAACGTTCGTTGGGGAGTTATGCAAGTGTCCGTGCCATCTGCGGTCCTCCTGAATTGTGTTGTCATAGGATACCACAGATTTATTATTAAGTGAACAGTATTGCTCCTAAATCCCACTAAATCCCCATTGTTAGAGAGGGATTTTCACGGGAAAATCAAAGAAATATGAGTCAAATCAAGAAAATGCCGTTCAGTCGGGCACCGACTTCAATCTTATGTCAAATCAACGATCAGGACAAGCATTATGTCATTCGTGCTGCTTGTTTGCCCGATGGGGGAAAGTGGAGATGGATCAGATATTCCTGGTTTCCCTTGGGTCCCAGAACGGGAGAGGGCAAGACGCCCCGGTCTTCCAGGCCCAGGGTTTGGGCCAGGGCCTGGATTTCTGCCACTGCCTGGAGTTGCAGGGCCTGATCACGCACCACCCCCCCCTTTCCCACCTGTCCCTTCCCCACCTCAAACTGGGGTTTCACCAGGGCCAGGATAGTCCCGCCGGGCCGCAGAAAGAGGATTACCCGGGGGAGGACCAGCTTCAGGGATATGAAAGAGACATCCACCACGGCCAGGTCCACGGCCTCGGGGATGGCCTCCCGGAGCAGATGGCGGATGTTGGTCCGCTCCAAGACGATGACCCGGGGGTCCTGGCGCAGTCGCCAGGCCAGTTGGCCATAGCCCACGTCCACCCCGTAAACCCGGATTGCCCCGCGCTGGAGCAGGCAGTCGGTGAAGCCGCCGGTGGAAATGCCCACATCCAGGGCCACCAGGCCGTTGACCTGGATATGGAAATGGTCCAGGCCGGCGGCCAGCTTCAGCCCCCCCCGGCTGACATAGGGCATATCCGGTGATTTGTAGGCCACCAGGGCATCGGCGGGGACCAGGGCCCCGGCCTTGAGCACGGGGGCGCCGTTTACCTCCACCTGGCCGGCCATAATCAGAGCCCGGGCCCGATCCCGGCCCGGGGCCAGACCCCGCTCCACCAGGAGGCGATCCAGGCGGATTTTAGGTGGAGATGGCTTAACAGTCATAGGGGACCTGATTCACCGAGGTGATCAGAAACCTCCATGAGAAAAAAAGTGCAATTTCGGATTGAGTTCATTATACTGAAAGTATACTAGAAAAAGCGCGCAGGGGGTCAAAAGCAATAAATTATGGTCATTGTCACTTTGGTGATCCTTTTAACCCCTTGCCCAAGCTCTCAGTGCTGTCGGATTGGATCAGTTGGCATAGATTTTTATTCTTTTACCAACAGCACCGGCTGGAAGACTCCGCCACCGGCATGTTTGATGCATTCTGGATGAACCGGCACCCCCGGAAGAATGAGTAAATATATATCTTAAATCTGACCACTGGCCCCTGAGCACTGACCACTGCAAGCTGACAAACTACCCCGAGATTGTTTGAATCTGCGTCGAAATGAGTTCTCAAACCATAAAAACCCTGGTCATAGATGACGATAAGGCCATGCGGGACGCCTGTTATCAGATCCTGTCCCGGCTGGGCCACGAGGTGGAGGTGGCCAGCGATGGCCGCCGCGGCCTCAGCCTGCTGGGCAAAGGATCCTACGATATCATTCTGCTGGATCTGGTGATGCCGGATATTAACGGGGTGGAAGTCCTCAGGCAGATCAGGAACCTGGATCCGGGGCCGAAGGTAATTATTATTACCGGCCATGGCACCATCGCCTCAGCGGTGGAAACCATCAAGCTGGGGGCCTTCGATTTTCTCCCCAAACCCTTCACCCCGGATGATTTGCGCCAGATGGTAAGGCGGGCATTGGAGAAACAGCCCGAGACCGGCGATACCCCGGCGGCGGGCCACCACGCCGAAGGGCCGAGAATAGTTTTTGCCAGCGAGGCCATGGCTCGGATTATGGCCATGGTGGAACGGGTGGCGCCCAGCGACAGCACAGTTCTGATCACCGGAGAGTCGGGGACGGGCAAGGGTTTGATTGCCCAGAAAATCCACTCCCTGAGCCATCGCCACAATCAGCCTTTTGTCACCGTGGATTGCGGCACCCTGGTGGAGACCCTGTTTGAAAGCGAACTGTTCGGCCACGTCAAGGGCTCCTTCACCGGGGCCAACGCCAATAAAATCGGCAAATTCGAGCTCTCCCAGGGCGGCAGCCTGTTTTTCGACGAGATCAGCAATATCAGCCTGGAGGTGCAGGCCAAACTCCTGCGGGCCGTGCAAGAACGCAAGATCTCCCGGGTGGGGAGCCACCGGGTCATCACCGTGGACGTGCGGATCATTGCGGCCACGAATCGGGATTTATCCCAGGCCATCCGGAACGGCAGTTTCCGGGAAGACCTCTTTTACCGGCTGAACGTGGTGTCCATCCACCTCCCGCCCCTGCGGCAGCGGAAAACGGATATTGCTCCCTTACTCACTGCATTTTTAGAGACTTACAATCAGCGGCTAAAAAAGACAGTCCAGGGCTTCACCCCCGAGGCCATGGAGCTGATGCTGGAATACGACTGGCCCGGCAATATTCGGGAACTGGAGAACACCATCGAGAGACTGGTGGTGTTCAGTGTCGGCCCCTACCTGGATCTGTCGGATCTGGCTTTTTCGGGGGTGGAATTCGGCCCCCAGAACAGTAACGGGGCTGTCAGCCTGAAAGATATGGAAAGGGATCATATCCTGCGCATCCTGCAGCAGTGCGACGGGAGGCGCTCCGACACCGCCCGCCTCCTGGGGATCGACCGCAAGACCCTGCGGGAAAAATTGAAACGCTATCAGATCGAGTAGCCCGGTCCGGCTTGCTCTCCAGCCCTGTCAGGAAATGAGGGTGCCGGTCAAAAAGTGTGATTTTTCCTTGCGCCGCATTGTTCCCGGCGTTTTTTCCATGGCTGCCAGGAACATTATCACGGTGCGTAACGAGGGCGGGCACGGAGGCCCACCCCACCGATGATTCCCCGCGCCCCTGGCTTTTCATTACCCAAAACTTTTTATCTGCCTGATATAATTTCACTTATCCCCTTGGGGGAGAGGGTCAGGGTCAATGCTGTTGAATTAGGGAGATGGCGAGTTGGCAACTTATTAAAATCCCCCCTAACCCCCCTTTAAAAAAGGGGGGAACTAAAGGATATCCTTTAAAAAGTCCCCCTTTTCTAAAGGGGGATTTAGGGGCAGTGCTGTTTAGCTAAGCAGTAATCTTGCTTTTAGCTTAAGTGAACAGTATTGGATTTAGGGGGATTTTTCATAGGTGCTCTTAATTCAACAGCATTGAGGGTCAGGGTGAGGGGGGGCATTAATTAATAATTCCTATTAGTTATCCCCAAGCCAAGCCGCCGTCTCTCAACTTGTGGGTAATGCTCAATACCCCTGGAGAGGAGAGGGCCAGGATGAGGGGTGAATCACTGCCTCAGGGTGACATGGGGTGAGTAACATGTTCTCGGGAGTCCCCAAGACCGTGAGTTACGGTCTGATCATCGGTTACGGTGCTTTGACCCTGGCTGCCCAGATTATTATTCTGCGGGAATTCCTGACTCTGGCCCAGGGTAATGAACTGTATTTAGGGCTGGCTTTGTGGGCCTGGCTGCTCTGGACGGCCGTGGGGAGCCTGACGGGAGGGCGTCTGGCGGTTATTCGCCCGGTGGCGAAGCCCACTCTGGTTCAGCTCCTGGTTGTCCTGGGAATATGCCTGCCTCTAACCATGCTGGCGATCAGGTCCCTGCCCACCCTGATGCACTGGCCCACCGGGCTGGCGCCCACACCGGCCAGTCTGGGCTTCTGGTATATCGTCTTAAGCGGGCCGTTCGGCTTCATGTCGGGCCTTTTCTTTCCGCTGGCCTGCCGGTGGCTGCAGGAAGACCGGAGCCCCACCGGTCTGATGGGCCGGGCCTACGCTTTGGACGCCCTGGGCATGAGCCTCGGCGGCGTTCTGTTGTACCTGCTGTTGTTAGGCCGGGTGGACAGCTTTTGGTTGGCCGCAGGTCTCGGGTGCACGGTCATATCTCTGCTAGTTCTGGCCCTGGTGCTCCGGGGCCGCAGACCCTGGATCCTCATCATAGTCCTCCTGGCCCTGACTGGCAGCCTGCTCTTTCAGGGCGACGTCCTGAGCGAGGCCAGCCGACGGTGGCAATGGCCGCAACACACCGTCCTGGCCGTGAAGGAAACCCCCTACAGCGTCTGGAGCGCCACCCGGGAGGCCGAGCAGATCAGTTTCGCGGCCAATGGCCTGTGGTTCTTCAGCTGGCCCGATCCCCAGAGCGCCGAAGAGCAGGTGCACTACGCCCTGCTGCAACATCCCCGGCCGGAAAAGGTCCTGCTGCTGGGGGGCGGCGTGGCCGGTCTGGCCGGGGAAATTCTCAAGACTCCTTCCCTCACCCGGCTGGATTATGTGGAACTGGATCCCCGGCTCATCTCCATGGCCCAGCGGCTCCTTCCCGATGAGGCCTTGCAGCCCTACCAGGATCAGCGGCTGCGGGTTATTTACCAGGACGGCCGGAGGTTCATCCGGCAGGGTGGCAGCCGCTACGATGTTATCATCATGGCCCTGCCGGAACCTCGGAACACGCTGCTCAACCGTTTTTACACCCGGGAATTCTTTGCGGAAGTGAATGCCTGCCTGGCGCCCCGGGGAGTTTTCAGCTTCGGCCTGACGGGTTCCGAAACCGCCCTCAGTCCGGTGCGCCGTAGTTTTCTGGCCCTGGCCGACGCCACCCTGCGGCAGGTCTTCCCGGAAGTCGTGGTTCTGCCCGGACTTACCTGGCGCTTCTTCGCCTCCCCGGAGCCCGGCAGTCTGACCGCGGACCCGGAAATCCTGTTATCCCGGCTTGCCGACCGGAGGGTGGAACTGCTCTACGTCAGAGAATATTATCTCAAGGCCAATCTTTCCCCTCCCCGGCGGGCTTTTGCCCGGAAGATGCTGGAACAGGCCGAACCGGAACTAAATACCGACCTCAACCCTCAGGGTCTGTTCTACGGCCTGGTGTTAGCGGGGATGGAGGGCAATGGGCACTTTTCCAGATGGCTCCCCTGGATCAGGGAGATGGGCGTCGGGAAACTGTACCTGGCCGCGGCCCTGCTGACCCTGGTAGTCTGGGGATGGAGCCGCTCGGTTGGCTTGCGAGGCCGCCAGGCCCCTTATCTCTATAGCGTCTTTACCATGGGCATGACCGTCATGGGGCTGGAAATGGTGGTCCTCATCCTCTTTCAGATAAGCCTCGGGTATCTCTACGGTCAGCTCGGTTTGTTGCTGGCGGCCTTCATGGCGGGTATGGCCGTGGGCTCCTGGCTGGCCGGAACGAGCCTGGCCCGGGGGGCTGCGGCCCGGAGTCTGGCCCTGGGGAGCCAGGGGGGTCTGACCGTGCTCCTGGCATTCCTGGGATTCGGTCTCCCCTGGCTCCTGAACCTGCCTTACCTTCGGGAGGACGGTTGGGGCCAGCTGATCTATATGAGCATCCTGATCCTGGGGGGCCTGCTCAGCGGTGTCGTGTTCGCAGTTCAGGGCGAACTCTGCCAGGAGAGCGGCGCGGCCCTGTCCCTGAGCGCCGGCCGCCTCTATGCCGTGGACCTTGTAGGGGCCACCCTGGGGACTTTAGGCGTGAGCCTCCTGATCATTCCCTGTTTCGGGCCGGGCCAGGCTTTGCTTTTGGGCGCTGCTTTCAATGCTTCGGCGGTTGCCATACTCCTCCTGGAGGGTAAGAGGCGGGGCCGCCCCGGATTTTAAAACTCCAGGCGCAAACCCGCGGTGACACCCTGGTAAACAGTGCCGCCTCGTCCTACCTCGGCGTTGTAACCTACCCGAGCGGTGAGTTTTTTCGAAAAGCGCGCCGCCAGATCCGCTCCCAGGACCGCGAAATCCCGGCTGGGGGCGTCGGTTTGAAAGGTAAAGGGGGCTCCTCCCGGGGCCAGACTGGCGCTTATCCCCCGACTGCGGTTGGAAAATTCGTGTTGCCAGACCGCATACACTTGCGGCGTCAGGGTGACCTGGCCCACCTGGCCCTGGCCGGCCAGACGGCCACCCAGGCCGGTCTGCAGCGATTCGGCCGATTGTTTGGCCACCGATAGATTTAAAGCCCCGGCATTTCTTTCGGTAAAGCTCCGGGTTTCCAGGCTGATATAGTTCAACGAGGCCTTGGGGCTGACAATGACCCGGCCGATCTTCAAATCGTAGCCGGTTTCCACCGCGGCGTGGATCTGATTGCCGTGGGTTGACGCCCTGGCAGTGCGGGCAATGCCTCCGAAGGTGATGTTTCTGACCAGATCATAATCATGATAGGCATATCCCAAAGCGCCGTTCAGATAATATCCCCCCGGTTGCCAAGCAGCGTACGCCGTCACCGGAACGCTGTTAACATCAATATCGCCCCCGGTGCCCCCCACATGGGTGGAAGTGCGATAATAGCCGGTCCCCAGCCCCACCAGCAGATTATCCCTGAGCCGGTAGTCCATTCCCAGGGTGAAACCGGTATTGAGGTAGCGGTAGCTCACCTGGTTGGCCGTGGCGTCCTGGTTCCCCCAGGCCACCAATGGCTCCAGATAAACTCCCAGGCGCGGCCGCGTCCTTCCCGGCCCCCCGGCGTCCGAGGCAAAGGCTTGGCTGGCCATCATGCCGCCGTTGGCATAACTGAGAGTGAATCCCCGGGAAAAACCCGGGCCACCGGCCTGGATCAGCCCTGAGTCGCCCTGGTTCTCCCAGCGCAGATAAGACAGGCGGTCCTGCCACTGGCGCAAGACCATGTGGGTGAGGGGAAAAGTAAGGGATGGCAGGACTGCATACTTCCCGGGTGATATTTCCTGGAGCGCCTCTTGCACGGCCCGATTGCTGGTGAAGGTGTTAATGGTATCCAAGACCGCGGCGAGATCCCCTCGGGCCGTGGGACTGAGGCCGTTGAGCATGTTGCCCACGGCCCACTGGTTGGCACTGAGCCCCAGGTCCGGGGCGGCATAGTTACCGATGGCCTGCAGGTCAAAGCTGAAATTGGTATAACGCGGCTGCCAGAACAGGGTGCGGGTGATGCGGGAGTTATTAATGTCCGCGAAATTCCCGCTGAGGCCGCCGCTGGTCTCCACGATCCCCGGAAAAACCTGGTTAAGCTTCGGCACATACCCGTCCAGCAGTTTCGGGGTGAGGCCTCCGGCCAGGTGCGCGGTGCCGGGGGCGCCGATGACCTCGATGGTGTCATAAGATGAGGGCGACTCGATTTCCACGATGAGTTCGCCACCAGGCTGCTGGGTATACGTGCCCCAGATATGCAAGGTCCCGGGCGACTCTCCCGGATCGAGGACACCCTGGTTGGTGAAATTAGCCAACATGCCGGTGCTGCTCAAACGCCCGGCGGGACCCAGGGTAAAAGTCTGCTCCAAGGTATCGGGGTGGGTCATGAGAGCCCCGCTGAAGTTCGACCCGTCCCCGGAAAAAAGGGTATGGCCGTTGCCTCGAAAAATCAACAAACCTTCCCCGCGTAAGGGGCCTTTCAGGGTGGCGGTGAAGTTCTGCAGGTCCAGGATGCCCCCGGCATAATCCACCAGCAGGGATCGGGCCGTGGTGAGGTCGGCCCCCAACTCCAGGGTCCCGCCGGTGAAGGTCAACCCGCCGGTGGCCGCGCCCAGATTGGCGTTCTGGGTGACCTTGACGGTTCCCTGTGCGAAGATGGTGCCGCCGCTGTAAGTATTTGCTGCCGCCAGGGACAGGACCCCCTCGCCGAGCTTGGTTAAGGCGCCGGTTCCGGAAATGCACCCGGCCAGACGGCAATCAAAATAGTTGGTGTCCAGACTGCCGCCCCGGGAGGTCAGGGTCAGGTTTTGCCGCCAATTTAAAGGATCAACGGCCTGCACTAGCCCCCCATTCAGGGTTTGGGAGGGAGAGGAGTCGTCCACCAACCGCAGCCAGCCGGCATCCACGTTTTGCGGCGCTCGGTCCGGGATATAGGTGCTGGCCCGCTCCAAAGTAAAGGCCCCCCGCCCCATGGTGCCCACCACCAGCAGGTCATGGTCATGACTGTAGTCCAGACTGGCAATGAGGGTTCCGGGCAGATTGCCCATGAGGGAAATCCAATTGACCATATCAGTGCAGCGCGAGGCATACAGGGCGCTATAGCCTCCGGCCACCACCGCATTTTTGCCCCCGGCAGTGATAAATTGCAGGGAAGTCAGTTGGGGCAGCGAAATGGTCCAGCCCCATGTGGCCCCGTTATCTCCGGATGCCTGGAGGGTGTAGCCGTCGGCCACAAAAAAGCTTTCCCTGGCCCCGGAGGCGGTGGTGGGGTTGATGAGAACATGGGTGACCAAGGCATTTCCGCCGGATTGCACTTCCCGGCTCTCGTAATTGGTGAGCTGTCTGAGGGAACCGGGACTGAGGTTGGTGGAAAGCCACAGCCGGGGTCCCTCCCCCACCAGCAGCAGGTCGGGATTGCCCGGCCGGCCATAGGCCAGGGCGCCAACTTCGCCTTGAAAATTTATGCGGCTGATATCGGTGAGCTGCAAGGAATCCGACAGCCGTTGATTCACCCGGTCCTGGGCCAGATAAATCCGCTGCGTGCCGAAGGCCAGCCTGCTTTTATCGCCCTGGTTAAGCACCATCGGCGTAATGAAGGGGATAGTGCTGCCCCTGGCCTTCTCATAGTCCTTTAGAGTAAGATTACCCACCAGCAAATCGGCCAATTTTTCCTCGATTACCTTATTATCCCCATCTACTTTATATCTCCCAAAATTCCCGAGATTTTGGGAACTGCCGTAACGCACGGAAAAGTCCGGCTGAGAATCATTGACGGCCACCCGGCCGCCGTCGCCACTCCAGGCGGCATCCCAGACAAGACCGCCCGGCGCCCGTTGGGCCGCGACGCCATTATCCTGGTTGCCCCCTATGAGAGTTCGGGTATTGCGGTCAAAGGCCACGGCCTGAGGGTAAAATTCGGTAATCTGAAGATCACCGTTCAGGGATTGCCACCTCCCCTGGCTGGTGCCGGGGGAGGTCCGCCGGTAAATGCCGCCATCATCCACCTGCAGGAGGTTGCCCCGGACGTCAAAAGCCATCCAGCGGGCATCGGCATGGGGCCCGGACTTAGGGGTGGTGTAGTTATCGGTGATGGGGGTCCATTGTTGGCCCAGGGGTTGAGAGGCGTCCCCCCGGAATAGCCGGCCGGTGTATCCCTGGGCGCCGATGGAGTTGGGGAAAACCGGGTCCACACCCTCCTCGCCTTCATTTTTGGCCGGCTGGGTGTCGCCGCCGATGTAAACCAGGTTGGGATTGCTGGGATCCGCCAACAGGGAAAGGTTAATATCGGCCTGGCTGCCGGGGTTAACGCCGAAGAAGCCGGTGTCTTCGGTGCTGCCGGGCAGTCCCTTACTAACGCCGCCTCCCTGGCCCCCCATATTTAGCCAGGTGCGCCCCCCATCCAGAGAGCGCCAGACCGATTCCAGCCTCTCTTTTGGGCCTTTTTCAGTGACTGGCCCGGGATAGGTTCGGGCTATGGCGGCAAAGAGCGACTGCCCCCCGGCGCCCACGGAAAGGAGGATATTGGCTGTTTGGTTCTGGATATTCATACCCGGAACGGAAATTCTGGTCCAGGTCCGGCCGCCGTTGTCGCTGCGAAAAATCCCCTTTTGGGTTACTGCGGCGTAAACCCGGTTATAATTCCGGGGGTCCCAGGCCAGGGAAGTGATCCCGCCCTCGGGCAGGCCGCCGCTCCCGGAGATCACCTGAAAACTTGTCCCGCCGTCGAGGCTGAGGAACAGGCCCAGTTTTCCTCCTGGAGTCTCATCCAGGAACTTTCGGGACGCGGCCCAGATGGTCTGTTTATTAACCAAGAGGGAAGAAATCTCCGTATCATTTAAAAAAGGGCTCCCTAAAGGCTTCCAGGTATTCCCCCCGTTGCTGGAACCCATCACCCCCC
>VGSX01000031.1 GCA_016874895.1 Deltaproteobacteria bacterium | reverse complement strand
CCATGATGCCCGCCGGGCCTACGCCAACAGCGGTATCAAGGCCGCGGTGGAGGATATCAAAGACCGTCGGGTATCGGTTGAATATGTGGATGAGCGCAAGTTCGTGGAAATGGATATCCCCAAGGCCAAGTCCCTGAAAAGGTGGTCTTTTTATAAGGACATCCTGGAAGCCGACCGTTTCATCAATGTTCCCATCGCCAAGCATCACTCCGAGGCCCGCCTCACCATGGCCTTGAAGAACATGATGGGGGCCATCGGCGGCTGGCGAGGCCGGGTCCACGTGGGGCTGCACCAGAATATCGCCGACATGAACCTGATCCTGCGGGCCGACCTGACCATCCTGGACGCCACCCGCATCATGACCGAGGGCGGCCCGTCGGGGGGGAAACTGGAATATGTCCAGGTGAAAAACATGCTCTTCGCCGGGGTGGACCCGGTGGCCCTGGATGCCCAGGGCACCACCCTGTTCGGCATGAAACCCACGGATATCGGTTATATCGTTAAGGCCCACGAACTGGGCCTGGGAGAAATGGATCTGGCCAAAATCAAGGTCCTGGGCGGCTAGTGGCTTTGCGGCAATCCGATGGCTAAAATTTAACCTTCAGAGAAAGGCAGGCCGAAGCGGCCTCTTTTCTTTTTAATGACCTTTCATGAGTGAAAAACCTGAAATCTCTCACGAGGCTTTCCGTCCCGTTCCCTGGCAGGGGTGGGTTCTGGCCCGTCGCCTGAGCCAGAT
Source organism: Deltaproteobacteria bacterium (assembly GCA_016874895.1). Classification (GTDB taxonomy): domain Bacteria; phylum Desulfobacterota; class Desulfobaccia; order Desulfobaccales; family Desulfobaccaceae; genus Desulfobacca. The sequence goes on along the minus strand of VGSX01000031.1, from coordinate 19,376 downwards.
ATTCTTTTTCCTGCTTTTTCTGGTGCTCTTTTTAAAGACGGTCTACGTCGGTGAGGACATCCTGCGCTGGCCCGTGGATCTGTTCTTTCGTTTCGATCCCCTGATTCTGGCCGGCCATTTGTTATCCACCTATACTCTGGTCCCCAGGCTGCTCCTGGGTCTGGTGCTGGTGGCGCTCACCTTTGTCCTGGGCCGTTTTTTCTGCGGCTGGATCTGCCCCATGGGGACCACCCTGGACGGCTGCCGCCGGGTGTTCTTCCGCCCCCGTCCGGACCGGGGTTATGCCCTGCGGCTGCGCCGGGTAAAATATTACCTCCTGTTTTTCCTTCTGGCCCTGGCCCTGTTGTCTGTCAATCTGGTGGGGCTGTTCGATCCCATCGCGCTGCTCTATCGGACCCTGGGGATCGTCATCTATCCGGGATTGTCCTACGGGCTGGAGGAAACCTTTACCAAGGCCTACGAAGTCGGCCCGCCCCTGACCTATGTCAGTGAACCGGTGTATGGTTATCTCAAAGATACGATTCTGCCCTTCCGTCGACCGGTTTTTCTGCTGACGTTTTTTACCTTGGCCTGTTTTGCGGTCATCATCGCCCTGGAACGGGTGGACCGGCGTTTCTGGTGCCGGGCCCTGTGCCCGCTGGGGGCCCTGTATGGCCTGGCCGCCAGATATTCCTGGCTGCGACGGCGGCCTTTCAAGCTCTGCCGGGATTGCGGCGACTGTCAGGTGGTGTGCAAGATGGGGTCCATTGACGCCGAAGCAGTCCCCAACCACCAGATGGCCGAATGCCAGGTGTGTATGAGTTGCCAGGAGGCCTGCCAGAAGGACCGGGTTTCCTTTAAGTTCGGGAGCAAGGTGGCCCGCCCGGACCTGGACTTGGGGCGGCGGCAGGTGGTGGCCGCCGTGGCCGCGGGGGTCGTCACCGCGCCTTTCATCCGCCTGGGCTCCCTGGCGCACCGGCCGGATGAATATCTTATCCGGCCGCCGGGGGTCATGTCGGAGGCGGAGTTTCTGTCGAGCTGCATCCGCTGCGGCCAGTGTTTCAAGGTCTGCCCCACTGGCGGCCTGCAGCCCGTCTGGTGGGAGGCGGGGCTGGACGGCTTATATACCTCCAAACTCGTCCCGCGCCTGGGGTATTGTGAATACAACTGCACCCTGTGTTCCCAGGTCTGCTCCACCGGGGCCATCCCGGCCCTGCCGGTGGACCTCAAGCAGGCCAGCCGCATGGGCACCGCCTTCATTAACCATGCCCGCTGCATCCCCTTCGTGGAAGGCCGCAACTGCCTGGTGTGCGAGGAGCACTGCCCCACCGCGCCCAAGGCCATCACCTTCTACGATGGAGAGGTGTGGAACCGCAGAGGCGAAAAGGTGCTTGTCAAACTGCCCGTCATCGTGCCGGACCAGTGCATCGGCTGCGGCATCTGCGAGAACAAGTGCCCGGTGGGGGGCGAGTCGGCCATCCGGGTAAAAAGGTCCCTGCGGGTGGAGATTTAGTGGTCAGTGGTCAGTGGTCAGTGGTCAGTGATCAGAAGAAAAATCAGATTTTATAAACTTACCACTGACCCCTGGCCACTGACCCCTCTTTAGGCCCTTGGTCACAGATCTCATGTTTAGTGGTTGAGCATTTAAGCTATGCAACGGGAATATCCGAATCAACCCATTGTGGGCGTAGCCGGCGTGGTTTTCCGTGACGAGGAAGTCCTCCTGGTGCGCCGGGGCAAAGAGCCGGCCAGGGGAGAGTGGAGCCTGCCTGGCGGCGCCGTGGAGGTGGGCGAGACCCTGGAGGAAGCCCTGCGTCGGGAACTTCGGGAGGAAACCGGCCTTGAGGTGGCTGTCCTGGGCCTGAGCGCCGTTTTGGAGCGCATCTTTCCGGATGACCAGGGCAGGGTCAGCTATCACTATGTGCTGCTGGACTTTCTCTGTGTCTCCACCGGGGGCGAACCCCGGCCCAGCTCCGATATCCTGGAGCTGTGTTTTTCCCCCCTGTCCCGACTGGATCGATTCCGTCTCCCCCCACAGACCCGTGAAGTAATCCTCCGGGCCCGGCAGCAGTTGGAACAGGGGAAATCCCTCCCTCTTTTGACCGCCGCACCATAAAATCTTTTCCATCGGTGGGACTGGCCTCCGCCCGCCCAAGCTCTTGAGCAACTTATACCGTTTCCGGTTTCTGGTTTCCCGTTTCCGGTTAAAATATTATCTATTTTTAGCTAGTTGAGGTATCAGATTGTTGCATTCCAAACCGAACTCGGTATTAAATCTGATTTTCTTTAACCACTAACCACTGGCCCCTGACCACTGCAGTACTACTCCACAAACACCTGAGCAGCCTTACCCTCCTTGAAGAGCCGGGCCAGCTTTTGCAGCCGGGCCAGGCGCTCCAGGGGGGCCGGGTGTGAGTCCAGGAAATAGGTCTGCTCAAAGACATTGCGGGCCGTCACGGCCGCCAGCCGTTCCCAGATATAGATACCCTGTTCCACATCGTATCCCGCCTGATAGGCGTACCAGAGGCCGTAGGCGTCGGCTTCCCGCTCATCCTGGCGGCTGAAGACGCTGAACACGGCGCCTCGGGCCACACGCCGGATATCATCCTCCACCGGCGCATAGGGGGGCTTCAGCGGCCAGGGAACCAGGCGGAAGAAAAATCCGACGATATCCCCGATGAAGCCACCGGCAGCGTAGCGGCCCTGCTGCCGGGCCAGGTGGCCGTGGGCCTGGTGGGCCAATTCGTGGCCCAGGATCACCGCCAGTTCATCGTCGGTGCGGCAGAGCTGCACAAATCTCCGGGTGACCATGATGAGGCCCGGGGCCGCGAAGGCATTTACGTCGGCCCCGCTCCGACCGGTGACGACCATGAGGCCGTATTCCGCCGGCAGGTGCACCGGGTAGAGGGTGACCTGTTTTCTGACTCCCTGACGGTCAATGAGCAGGGTTACCGGCCCGCCCCGGTAGATGCCCTCCGCCTCGTGGCGGGCGTACCGGGCCGCCAGGATGAAACTCACCAAAACTTCCCCGGGGAGGCTATACCGGAAGACATCCCTAAGAGAGCGGCAGAGAACATCCCAGTCCTTCACCCAGGTAGGGATAGTCATGCCGTTGACGGCCAGGATGAGGTCCCCCTGTCGCAGGGCTGCTTCGGTGTCCGGCGGGGGAGGCCGGTCATCCTCAGGATCATACAGGATGGCTACGTCCCGGCGCAAGGGCCGGTCCTGGGCCGGAGAGGGATGCCAGACGTTGTCCACCACCGGCTGGCCGGCCTCGGTGACCCACCAGTTGAAGCCCAGAAAGGGATAGGTGCGGCCGTGAATCCGGGGCAGGGTGGGCAACAGCCGCAGGAAGACCCTCATGGCCCGTGCTTCAGTGGCGGTGGCGGCGGGGTGCCGGGTGACGGCCGCAAGCTGCACGGCCTCCACTTCATGCCGGGCGGGGGTGGGACGGGTGATTTCGGCGCAGCCGCCGAGAATCATCGAGGCCAGGAGGATGCCGAACCAGAACCGCATCGCTAAAACCGCCACCGTAACCCGAAGGTCAGGCTGTTGAGCCAATAATTGGCGGCCCACTCCTTAAAAAAGAAATAATGCAGGCCCACATAAAGGTTCTGCACCGGTTCGGCTTCCACCCCCACCAGAGTAGCCAGGGCCGGGCCCCAGCGGCCGTCGTTGCCCACGGCCTGGGCGGTAGTCTGGACAACCAGGATGGGCCACCGGAAGATCTGACGGTCAAAATCCAGGCTGATTCCCAAAGCATGATAGGAGTGGGGGCTGAAATAGGAATCATGCTTCCGGCGGTAGGTGGCCAGGTAGTAGCTGGGGGTCACGTCCAGGTGCATCCGGGGCTGGTTCACTGCCTGCCAGCGGAGCCCCTGGTACAGGGCAAATCTCTGGTTCCGATCGGCATACCAGGCCTGGGAGATGTTGCCCTGGTAGCTGAGACCCGGAAAAAACTGATGGCTGGCGGCCAGACCGGCCTGGTCCAGGGTCACCAGGGTAAGGGTGTCCAGGCGGATGACCTGTTGATAGAGCCGGGGATAGATGGCCGGGTCCTGGTCGAAGATATCCTGGCGGGAATAGCGCAGGGTCAGGTCGGTGCCGGGGCCGGGGGAAAAACCTAGGGAGAAACTTCCCAGAAGGCGGTTGCGGCCCTCTTGCTCCCGGAGGGCGGCGCTGGCAGTGGTGTCGAAAATGAATGGCGGGATGAAAACCCGGCCGAACTGGGTAACCTGCTGCTCCAGCTTTTTCCAGTAGCGCCGGCCGCTGAGTTCGCCGCTGACCTTCACCTTGTCTCCCAGGATGAGGGGGCCCAGGGCCAGGGTCAACTCTCCCCGGTGCCAGGCGGTGCGGTTGACGCTGGTCTGACTATCAACCTGGTTTAAGCCCAAATTCAGGTCAGCAGGGCCGGGGCCGGTGGTTTTTTGCTGGTACAGACGATACCCTGCGGCAAGCTGCACCGGCAGGACCCGGCTGAGCCAGAAACCGCCGGCCAGGCGCGTCTCCAGGGCCTTGAGATGGTTCTTGTCCTGGAACAGGGTGGTCTCGGGGACCAGGGCCCAGGGGAAGTCCACTGGCGACAGAGACCTGGCGTACCCCCGGGAACCGCCCAGGATTCCGGGTTCCCGGTCCAGGCGGCCGAACTGCCAGGGACGCCTGTTCTCTTCAGGTCGCCGCTCCCCCCGCCAGGCGGCTGGCAGGCTGCGGCCGGCCAGAGTCGGGCGCATCTGGGCCCGGACGTGCTCCAGCTCATTGAGCAGTTCAATGTCCTGGGGGGCCTGCTGCAGGGCCGCAGCAAAATGCCGGTAGGCCCCGGCCCAGTCGCCCCGGAAGCGAGCCAGCCGGGCCTTAGCGGTCTGGGCCGTCACCGGGTCCGTGGACTGGGAAATGACGGCCTCGTAGGCCGCCTGGACGCCGCTGCGGTCATCCATTGCCTCCAACACCTGGGCCCTGGCCATGAGCAGGGGCACAACGCCCTGCCCCTGGTCCTGCAGGTCCTGGATGACCGCCAGGGAAGCGGGATAATCCTGCTGGCCCCGATAGGCCTGGATGAGGAGCAGCTGGGCCTGGGGCCAGACCGGGTGCTCCCGGGGAACGCTGCTCAAGACGGCTTGGGCGCCTTCGTATTGATGCCGCTGGAGGTAGACCTGGGCCATGGTAAGGGCGGCTTCGGGGTTCTGGGGCTGATCTTCCAGAGCTTTCAGGAGGCGGCCGGCATCGTTGGCGGCTGTCAAAGCCTGCAGGCGCAGGGCGGCCAGACGCTGATCCTTGGGCCTGATTCTGGCAGCCTGTTCCAGATAATTAACCGCAGCCCGCTTGTCCCCCAACTCTGTGGCCAGGTCGGCTAAAAACAGCAGGTCGCCGGGACTGCGGGCCCGGTAACGCTCCTGCCGGTCCCTGAGGGCGTGCAGGAGATACTCCAGCTTTCCGGCCTGGCGGCCCAGGCGGCCGCTGAAGTGATTCACCGCTGTAATTGCTTCCGGCGATCTTTCCCTGATATCGGGGAGGCGAAACATTATTTCCTGGAGATCGGCGTAATGCTGCAGCCGGGGCAGGAGATAGGCCAGCACCATCAAAGAGGCCTGGTAGGTCCGGCGCTGGGAGGGTGCCGTAATCCGGCGGTTGTATAAGTTGCCGAGGCAAAGATCCACCGCAACCCGGCTTATCCCCTGATCCTGGTCCAGCCGGGGGTGGCGGCACAAGGCCCGGGCAATCAGGACCCGGACTTCGGGGGAGAGTTCCTGCCTGGCGCTGTCTTCCTGTAGACGCCGGTGGGCTGCCGTCCAGGTGCGGGGGTGAGTTTGCCCCGCGCCGAATTGGCTGAGATAGAGCTGCCAGGCCAGGCGCTGGGCCTCTGGCCAGTTGCGGTCGACCAGGGCAGCCTCCAGGAACAGGGTGTCCACGTCCGGGGCCACCGGGGGCTGGGGGTGCCGGCCAGCCCGGCGGGTTGTTGCCCCTGATAATATTCTGCCTGGTAAAAACCGTTGGCCCGGCGGTTCTTCCCCACCGGCTGCCTCATCCCCGGCAGAGAGCTGATCTGGGAGAGGGGAAAAACCGGACCGGCTGAGGGACAGGCTTCCGGGCGGCCCCCCGGTAGAGGGGGCCGGGTCCTTTTCCGGCGGCAGGCGGCGCAAAACCTCGGTGGCCGCGGCGCCCCGCTGCAGATAAATAAGACAGCGGGCCTTATCCAGAAGGGCCTGCCGGTCATGGGGGGCCTGCTCCAGATATCTTTCCAGGCGCTCCAGGGCCGGCTCCAGGGCGCCCAGCCAGAGGAACAGACGGCCCTGCTCCCGGATGACCTCGGGGCTGACTCCCTCCCGGGGAATCTCCTGGAGCGCTGCTTCCGCGTCAGCCCAACGAGCCGAAGCCTGTTGGCGGCGACGGTAGTCAGGGGAGTCGCTGGCGTCCTGGGCCAGCTGCAGGAGCACCGCGGCTTTTTGCAGCTGCAGGCGGGGATCCCCGGTTAAGGCGGCGGTTTCCTCATACTGCCGGGCCGCTTCCTCCATCTGTTCCGGCTCAAAGGCCAACACCTGGGCCAGCTGCTGGCGGACGGCCGCGTCCTGGGGAAAGTGCTGCAGATAGGCCCGGTAATAGTGGGCGGCCTGGCCCCAATGCTTCTGATAAAAGTGCATCTGACCCAGAAAAAGCACCAGGTTAGGATCCCGCCGGGTAACGGGTTGCAAAACCGCCACTGCGTCGGCATAGCGCCGGGCATAGGAGTAGGTCAGGGCGGCTTCCCGGCGCAGTTCCGGGTCCAGCAGCTGGCGCCGCTGGGCTTCATCCCAGAAGCGGGCCGCCGGCTGGAAGTGTTGCTGCTGGGCCTGCAGCCGGGCCAGGTTGATAATGGTCTCCCGGTGTGTATCCCCCGCCTCCCAGGCCTGCCCATAGGCCTTCAGGGACTGGCGGTAGTCCCCGGCCAGCAAAAGCTCCAGGGCGTAGCGGCGGCGCTCCTCCTGGCTCGGGTCCTGGTGCATCAGGGGCGCCAGGACCGCCGCGGCCTCGGCGTGATTGCCCTTCTGCGACCACAGCCGGGCCAGAATCAGGGCATAATCTTTCCGGCCCCCGGTCTGGGCGTAGAGCCGCAAATAATGGCTCAGGGCCTGATCCGGATTGCCGGCCGCTTCGGCGTTTTTGGCCGCCTCCAGGCGCAGGGTCTGATTGTCGGCCTCCAATTCCAGGAGTCTCTCGTAGAGAGGCAGGGCCGCCTCATGGTCCCTCTGCCAGGCATGAAGCAGGGCCAGGTGGTGCAGGGCCCGGGGATCATCCGGGGCATCGGCCACTACCTTTTCCTGCAGGGGGATGGCTTCGGCAAACCGGCCCTGGGCCGTGAGCAGATCTATGAGGCGTAAGCGGATCTCCTCCTCCCATGGGGCCAGGGCATAGAGGCGTTGGTAATAGGACAGGGCCTGCGCCGGGGGTGCCAACTCTGCGGCCAGGCGCAAAAAGACTGCGTCCCCGGGATACGCCATCAGATGCGCCTCTAAAACCCTGAGCGCCTCACCCTCTCGTCCCAAATGCTGCAGGGCCAGCACCTGACCCCGCAAGGCGGTGGCAGTCCCCGGTCTGGCGGCCAGGACCTGGCGGAACAGGGCCAGGGCCTCCCCGGGACGTTCGGCCTCCAGGTAGCGCCAGGCCAGAAAATCGGCATACTCCCAGTTCTGGGGGTCTCGCTGGTGGGCCTTCCGGGCCTTTTCCAAAGCCCTAACATTATCCCCCTGGAGTTCCTCCTGGGCCTGTTGGAAAAAATCATGGGCCGAGTAATAAAAATACGGCTCCCGGGACCAGAGCTGCCAGAAAAGCACGCTGAGGAAAAACAGGATACCGAGCAACCAGAGTTTGCGCATTTAGCTCTCATGCTCGTAAACCGGCTGATACTGCGGCCGGCTGGCCCATTGGGGGCGGGTGTAGGCCAGAATGATCATTTCTCCCAGGACCCACAGGGTAAAGGCCGAGAAGGGGGCGTTGGCCGCGATGAGGCGGGGCGAGGCCCAGGCAAAGGCCAGGGCCAGGAAAGGCAGGCTCAGATGCAGGGCAATAATGCTCAGATGGGGCAGAATATAGACGAGGGTCCTTACCTGTCCCCCCCCTTCAGCATTATTGACCCGGTAGCGCGGTTTTCGTCCCGGCGGATAAAACAGGGCGGAGCAGACACCCAGGGCATAAACCGGGAAGAGACCGCAGAGCATTTTAAACTGTTTCAAAGAGTCCTTCTGAAAAAAAAGGTAGCGGAAGGCCAACAGGGTGCAGAAGAGATACAAGCCCCGGAGGGTGACGTAGTTGCCTTCCTGCTCCACTAAAAAGGTATTGCCAGTGTAGTAGCAGTAGAGCGGCAGGAAGTAAAAAAGGGGCAGAATGAGGCCGCTGATGACATAAGTAATCATGATAATGGAGAAATGAAACCCCTGAGAGAGGGTGAGACCCGACTTGAAGAAGGGATTATCCCAGAAAAACAGGCGCATGGTATCCAGACACCACTGATAGCGCTGTTGAAAAACCCCTTGCAGGGTATCCGGGGCCAACCCCCGGGAGAGGGCATAAGGAAAATAGATGCCTTTCCAGCCCCGGCTGACCAGCTCATAGGAGGTGGTGAAATCCTCCACCAGGTTCCAGGTGGCGAAGCCGCCCATCTCCATCAGGGCCTCCCGGCGGTAGATGACCCCGGAGCCGCAGGAGATGACGGCATTAACCTGATCATTGCTGAGCTGGATGGTCTCATAAAATACTTCATCCCGGTTGTAAAAAGGGTCGCCGTCCGGCAGCACGAATTCCTGCCGGCTCTGCACATAAGCCACTTGGGGCAGGCGGAAAAAGCCCACCAGTCGGGAAATGATCTCGGGCCGGGGGATCTGGTCCGCGTCCAACACCAGCACCAGCTCCCCCTGGCTCAGGCCCAGACCGAAATTGAGATTGCCGCTCTTGGCATCGAGTTTGGGAAATCCCTGGCGGACTCGTGAGTAATAATGAAATCCCAGGGAGGCGGTTAGGGCTGCCACTTCCTGGTCCCCGGCATCGTCCAGCACATAGGCGGTATAGGGCGCGTAAGTTAGTCCCGCCACGGCCGTCAGGGTGGCCCGGATAATCTCCAGGGGCTCGCCGCAGCAGGGGACGAAGACATCCACCGTATAAGGGCGGTCGGGCGTCAAACCCTCCGGGCGGTGGTAACGCAGGCACCAGACGTCCAGGGAGAGGATCAGCAGGAGCAGGTAAGCCGCCAGTTCGGTAACTAAAAAGAGATAGGTATGCAGGGTCTGGAGGCGTAGGGCCTGCTGGCCCAGCCAGGCCAGGTAGAGGCCGCCGCTCAGGAGGGTGAGCAAACAGAAAAACTGGGCCCGCAGCCGGCGGGGCCGGTCTTCCAGGTCGTAATAACGCCGGTAGGGCAGGCGTCGAAGCCAATCCGCCCAGAGAGATTTGACAGGTTCAGGGCTCATCACTTCAGAAGTTCTTTACAAGCCATGTTCACTTAAAAAAAAAGTAATTCATTATTACTGCAGTATCGGAAGATAGTCAATTATTAAAAGAGTCGATCCGGAGGGCACAGGGAAGATGGTGGAACGGTAAATCCTTTACCTCTTCGCCGGGCAGACGGCTTCAGTTGTGGCCATTAAAGCCTCGGCAGGCGTTCAGCTTTAAGCAGGAACAATAAGTTTTAGCTGATGGCTGAAAGCTTACGGTGAGGATAAGAAGATAAAAAGGCCGGCAATTATGCCGACCTTATTATTTGTATCCTATGCCAAGTGCACCATAAACCAAGTGCTAGCCATGTGGCCCGCCCTGCAGGTTTCTTTAGGTATTAAAATGAGATTACGGCTTTCCCGGGGCTCTGCCGGACTTCAGTTCCAGCAGGAGGGTTTCGGCCGCGGCCAGTTCCGGGAATCTTACCTTGGTTTCCAGCAGTTTTTCCAGGGTTTCTTTCGCCTTGTCGACTTCTCCGAGCTTGGCCTGACAATAACCCAGATGGTATTTCAGGGTGGGATTTTCCGGGGCAAGTTCCACCGCCTGCTCGAGATAGGTAATTGCCTGAGAAAAGTCTCCCTTCTGGCACAAAATCCAGCCTTTGGTATCCAGGATATTGGGGTCCTCCGGGGCCTCATTCAGGGCCTCGGTAACCAACTGCAGGGCCCGCTGGAAATTTTCCGGAGAGGGCATATTATTAGCCAGGAGGTAAGCTTTGTTATTTTTTGCCAAAGTCGTAAAGAGATCCCGTTCGATCATGCGGTTATAAACTTCCGTGGCCTTATCGAAGTTTTTCAGCCGTTCATGAAACATGGCCAGGGCCAGGATGTAGAACCTCGGGGCTTGGGGGTTATTTACCTTGGCTTCCAGTTCCTCGATTACTTTTTCCGAGTCGGGATTCTGTTGATAAGCCAAAATCAGCAGCCTCAGGGCCCCCAACTGCCGGGGATTGAGGGTAAAAGCCTTTTCCAGGGCCTGGGCTGCCTCTTGAGGTTTTCTATCCGCCAGGGAAATTTCCCCGAGCAACTGGTACAGAACGGGGTTATCCGGACTCTGGGCTATACTTTTATTAACTGCTTCAAGCGCGGCCGCAGGTTTTTTCATATCCATATAAATGGAGGTTAAAAGCTGTAACCCCGGAATAAAAGCTGGATTTTGTTTCAGGGCTTCATTGAGCTGCTTGATCGCCGCCTCCTTCTGATTCTGTTTGAGTTCCAGGCGGGCCGACTCGAAGTAGCCCAGGGGATTTTTAGGCTCCAGGGAGATCATCTTATTGTAGGTTTCCCGGGCTGCTTTCAGGTTGTTTTGGACGACATACACCTCTCCCAGGGCCGCCAGATTGAACATGTCTTTTTCGTTAAAGCGGAGAAATCCCTGGATGGTATTTATAGCTCCTTGATAATCCTTTTCTTGTAAGTAGGTGCCGTACAGGAAACGCCGGGCATCAAGATAGTCGGGCTTTAACTCCAAAGCCTTGCGTGCCTGCTCCCGGGCCTGCTCCTTTTCCTGGTTCATCAGGTGGGCCCGGGCCAGGAGTAACCTGGCTTCAGGATTCTGCGGCTGATCTTGCACGATAATGCGAAAATTGTTCACTGCCACCAGGCCGTCCTTCTTATTCAAAGCCAGGAGGCCCATGGTGCGAGTGGCAGCCATGTCTTTGGGATTTTCTTTAAGTACCTCAGTGACCAGCTTTTCTGCTTCGTCGGTGCGCCCTCGAGCGACGTGTAGGGCTGCCATCCGGCCTTTGGCCTGCAGCCCGGACGGGCTGGTGGGCTCCTTAGCGACAATTGCCTGGAGGGTACTTAAAGCCCGGCTTTCTTGCCGGCGGGAGAGATAAAAATCGGCCAAGGCGAACCTGGTTTCATTGTTATCCGGATGCTTGGCGATAAAGTCGGTTAACTCCTGTTCGGCTTCCTTGGCCTTGCCCAGGCTGAGGTAAAATCTGGCCAGAGTTACGGCATATTTTTCATTGTTCGGTTCCATCTGCAACTGCTGGCGCAGGGCTTCCTCGGCTCGGTCAAATTGACGCGCCCGGATGAAATGCCGGGCCAACTCTCCTTGCAAGGCGGCGTTTTGGGGGTCTAATTTTATGGCCTCCTGGAGATACTTTTCGGCCTCAGCAAACTGCTGTTGGGCATCCGCCAGATTCGCTCGAACGAGGTAGAGTTCTTTTTTATCTGGTATAGCCGTGATTCCTTCGTCGAGAGCTGCGGCCGCGGCCTGCAGGTTTTTCTGGGACGCCTCGAGTTGCGCCTGCAGAATATAAGTTTCAAATTTCTTGGGATCGAGTTGTTTGATTTCCTTAATTTTCGATCGAGCCTCGTCTACTTTTTCCTGGGCCAGGGCCAGGGTTGCACCCAGGAGCAGGGCGTCGGTATTCTGTGGCTCCAGGTCCAGGGCTGCCTTTAACCGGGTCTCGGCCTCCTCGAATTTCTTGCCGCCCAGATAAATCCTTCCCAGCAAAATCTGGGCTTCCACCAGTTTGGGGTCAAGCTCCAGGGCCTGGTTCAACGAGGCAAAAGCTCCCCGGAAATTTTCCAATCTAATTTCGGTCTTGGCCACCCAGAGCATCCCTTCAGCGAATTTGGGATCCATCTGCAAGGCATTTTTAAACTGCAGCCGCGCCCGGATATAATCCCCTTTTTCATATAAGGTCTTGCCCTGTTGGAAAAATTTATCTCTTTTCTGCTCCATGCTGCCGCAGCCCAGGAAAAACCCCAAAAGCGCAGTTATTAATAAAACCGACCACATATGCTGCCAACATTTGCTCTGCATTATTGCTTCCTCGCAACTTATTTTAATAACCGGGAAACCATTCCGGGTCACATTACTTTTTAAATTGTTATATCAGGAAATATCCTGAATATCAATTTTTTGAAACGATCATGGCCGATACGGCCACCCTGGATGCTGCAATACCTCATAACTATTGAAGACTAAAACTATTTCCTGGAGCAATTTTGACGGCCAGAATTTTTCGTGACATACTAAAGCATTCAGTGGTCAACTTTCGACCTTCTCCGGGTTGATAATTTGACAGCCTCACTAAAGTTCATCGGCAGGTTATGAAAGGAAGATGAAAAAATGCTCCGCTTACATTCCCTGGAACATGTCCCCTTTGAGGATTTGGCTGAAATCGGTGTATGGGCCTTGCATCAGGGCTACCATCTATCCCGCACCCGTTTTTATGAGAACGACAGTCTGCCGGCCTTTACGGACTTCGAATGGCTGGTGGTCATGGGCGGCCCCATGAATATTTATGAAGAAGACCGTTACCCCTGGCTGGCTCGGGAGAAGGAGTTCATCGCCGGGGCCATTGCCCGGGGCAAACTTGTCCTGGGGGTCTGTTTGGGGGCCCAGCTCATTGCCGACGTCCTGGGCGGTCCGGTTTCGGCCAATCCGGTCAAGGAAATCGGTTGGTTTCCCGTCTCCCTCACCCCAGCCGCTCATGACTCTCCCCTGTTTCAGCAGCTAGCCGCCCGATTCACCCCTTTTCACTGGCACGGCGACACCTTTCAGATTCCTCCCGGCGCGGTGCACGCCGTCGAGAGCGCCGGCTGCGCCCATCAGGCCTTCGCTTCCGGCAACAGAGTGGTGGGACTGCAATTCCATCTGGAATCCACCCCGGAAAGCGTGAAGAAATTAATACAGCACTGCGGTGACGAACTGGCGCCGGGGCCCTACATGCAAGCAGCCGCAGAAATGCTGGCCCCGGAGCATTTTTTCCTGGAAATCGAAAAAATCATGACTACTTTATTGAAAAATATGGCTCTCCAGGCCTAACTAAGCTGCACATGTGCCTTTTCCAGACCAACTAACCGACTATAAAAGGAGTATCGCCATGGCAGAACTCAGCCCGAATATCGCCCGCATCGGTCATGCCGCCCCGGATTTTGAGGCCGTCGCCTACGCCGAGGGGGATTTTAAGACTATTAAGTTGTCGGACTATCGCGGCCGATGGGTTATTCTCTTTTTCTACCCCGCTGATTTTACCTTTGTGTGACCCACCGAATTGACGGCAGTTGCCGTTAAGTATCAGGAATTGCAGGAATTGGGCGTGGAATTCCTGGCAGTCAGCACTGACACGCACTTCACCCACAAGGCCTGGCAGGAACATGAGCTCTCCAAAATGGTGGATGGCGGCTTGCCCTACCCTATGCTCTCGGATGCCAACGGCACTATCGGCCGGTTGTATGGGGTTTATGATGAGACCTCCGGTTTGGACCACCGGGGCCGGTTTATTATCGACCCTGACGGGATCGTGGTGGGCATTGAATTGACCCAGGCCGGGGTGGGGCGCAGTGTCAGCGAACTCCTCCGCCAGATCAAGGCCTGCCAGCACGTCCGGGGTACCGGCGAAGCCACTCCCTCCGGGTGGGAACCCGGCAAGACCACTCTCAAACCCGGCAGCGCCCTGGTGGGGAAAGTCTGCGATTTTTGGAGCCCTGAATAACAAAGCCTAATCATGTATCAAAAAGGCTTCTTCCCGAGATATTTTCTTTAATGGTGAGGTGAATCACTTATGCCTTTGAAGAGCAGCCATGACGGCGGCTGGAACCCTTATGTGGCCGGAGCCCTCAGCGGGGTGGTATCCATCCTCTCAGTGTGGGTAGCTGGAAGGTTTCTGGGAGCTTCCACCACCTTTGTCCGGACTGCCGGCCTGATCGAAAGCCTCTTCGCCCCGGAACGGGTGGCCCAAATGGAACTTTTTCGTCTGGAAATCCCCCAGATTGACTGGCAATGGATGTTTGTAGTGGGCATCCTGCTGGGCTCCCTGCTTTCATCCCTCAGCGACGGCAGCTTCCGCTGGCAGGCGGTGCCGGATATGTGGGCCGAGAAGTTCGGTTCCAATAAGCTGACTCGCGGCCTGACAGCCTTCAGCGGCGGCGTCATCGCCATGTTCGGGGCCCGCCTGGCCGGCGGCTGACCCAGCGGCCACGGGCTCAGCGGGACGCTGCAGCTTGCCCTCAGCGGGATTATCTCGTTGATCTGCTTCTTTATCGGCGGCCTCCTGGTAGCCCGCCTGCTCTACGGTTCGGGGAAATCAACATGAGCGATCTTCTCTATGGTGTAATTACCGGCATTCTCTTCGGCTTTCTCCTCCAAAAAGGCCGGGTCCTGCGCTATGATAAACAACTGGGGGCTCTCCGCCTCAAGGACATGACCATTGTCAAGTTCATGCTTTCCAGTATCATGGTGGGCATGGTGGGGGTTTATTTCCTAAGCGACCTGGGCCTGGTAAAACTTTCCATTCGAGGCATTAACCTGGGGGCAAATATCCTGGGCGGCCTTACCTTTGGCATCGGCTGGGCCCTGTTGGGCTACTGTCCCGGCACCTCTCTGGGCGCAGTGGGTGAGGGCCGCTGGGATGGTCTATGGGGTATTGCCGGTATGCTGGTGGGGGCCGCGATATACGCTGAAGCCTTCCCGGTCATGCAAAGCACGGTCCTCACCTGGGGCAATCTCGGCCGGATCACCCTGCCCCAGTTACTGGGCCTCAATCATTGGCTGGTCATTATTCTTTTTATCGGCGGCAGTCTGGCGCTTTTCCGGTTTTTCGAAAAGCAGGGTTGGTAGATTTCCAGGTGGTGGATAACATATTAATGTCCATACACTTTTTTCTTTACCTGGCCGGATTTTTCGTTTATGCTTATCAGCAGGACACCAATTGATAGGTTTGAGCCCCGGCGGGGGGCATTTTCCGGGTTGAACATAGTGTATTCCATACAGATACTGGTCGCGGAGGAAAAATGAACAAATCGCAGCTTATCGAAGCCTTGGCCAAAGCTGAAAACCTGACGATAAAAAAGGCGGAGATGGTGGTCAACACCCTGTTCGACAATATGACGGAAGCCCTGGTGAAGAATGAACGCATCGAGATTCGCGGTTTCGGTAGCTTTAAAGTAAAGTGTTATGATGGATATCAAGGCCGCAATCCCAAAACCGGCGCAGTCATCGAGGTCTGTGAAAAAAAGCTGCCGTTTTTTAAAGTTGGCAAAGAATTGAAAGAGCGCGTCGACCGCACCAGTGAACAATAGTGTTTTACTCCCAAAAAGTTGTCCTGGTCGTGCTAGATGGGGAGCTAGCGGTGCCCTGTAACCCGAGATCCGCTTAGCGGGGTTGAATTCCTTTCCAGAGGATTGCAGCGCTGTTCGGGTCCTGGAGGCCAAGCGGGGGTATTGGACCCCACGCAACGGACGCTTGTGAACCCCGTCAGGTCCGGAAGGAAGCAGCGGTAAGCAAGGCGGTTCGTGTCGTGGTGGCTTCTAATGCAAAACCCTTGGCCGGCAGTCCGAGTGGTGGCGGATTCGATGGAAGGTGCACGGCCAGGTTATGCCTGCCCATTCCCTCTCCTTTTTTAATTCTTTTCTGCTCCGTTCCAACCCGATAATTTTTTCCGTCAAAATCCCCCGTTACTAAAGGGGGGCAGGGGGAATTTAATCATCGGGGGTGGCCCCAATAGGCCATGATAGTTTCCATAAACTTTTTTATCCACCGCGGTTCCGGTGAAGTTTGAGGGTCTCCTTGACAGGCCCTCTGCTGGCAAGGTATATAGAGATGACTGCCAAGCGCTGTTAACCCATAATTCCGACAGACCATGAAAACAAAATTTATCTTCATCACCGGTGGGGTATTATCTTCTTTGGGCAAAGGGGTGGCCGCGGCAGCCATCGGGGCCCTGATGGAGAGCCGGGGCCTCAAGGTCACCTATCTTAAATTAGATCCTTATATCAACGTTGATCCCGGCACCATGAACCCCTTTCAGCACGGGGAGGTGTATGTCACGGATGATGGGGCCGAAACCGATCTGGACCTGGGCCACTACGAGAGATTTACCTCGGTCACTCTGGGACAGGAGAATAACTATACCACCGGCAAGATTTATTACCGGGTCATCAACAAAGAGCGGCGGGGAGACTATTTAGGCGGCACCGTCCAGGTCATTCCGCACATTACCGATGAGATCAAACACACCATCCTGAGTATCGCCCCCCAGGTGGATGTGGCCATCGTGGAGATCGGCGGGACCGTGGGGGATATCGAGAGCTTGCCGTTTCTTGAGGCTATCCGGCAATTTAAAGGGGATGTGGGCAAGCAGAATGTCTGTTACGTCCACGTCACCCTGGTGCCGTACATCAAAACCGCCGGCGAGGTCAAGACCAAACCGACGCAGCACAGCGTCAAGGAACTGCGCAGTATAGGCATTCAACCGGATATTCTGTTATGCCGCGCCGAAAAACATTTATCCGCGGATATTAAGGCAAAAATCGCCCTTTTCTGCAATCTTGAGGCCCATTGCGTCATCACCGCCCAAGACGTGGAGAGCATTTATGAAATTCCCCTGCTCTACCACGAAGAGGGCCTGGATGAAAGGGTCATCGAGATTCTCAATATCTGGACGAGGTCGCCCCGCCTGGAGGTCTGGCAGGAATTGGTGGACCGCCTCAAACATCCCACTCATGCAGTGGATATCGGTATTATCGGGAAATACGTCAATCTCCGGGAATCGTATAAAAGTCTGCACGAAGCCCTGGTGCACGGCGGCCTGGCGCACCGGGCCCAGGTAAATCTGCACTACATTGATTCCGAGACCGTGGAACGGGAGGGGCCCGAGACCCTCCTGGAACGGTTGGACGGCATCCTGGTGCCCGGCGGCTTCGGCTACCGGGGCGTGGAAGGAAAAATTCAGGCTATCCGCTATGCCCGGGAAAATCAGATTCCCTATTTCGGCATCTGTTTCGGGATGCAATTGGCGGTCATTGAATTTGCCCGCCATGTGGCCGGACTCCCCGAGGCCCAGAGCGAGGAGTTCGATGCGGAAAACCCCTATCCGGTGATTTACCTGATGCGGGAATGGTTCGACTACCGCAGCCAGACCATTATCCGCCGGGACCGTTCGGCCAATAAGGGCGGCACCATGCGCCTGGGGGCTTATCCTTGCGTTTTAAAAGAGAATTCACTGGCGGCTCGGGCTTATAAAAAGCTGACGTTTCATGAACGCCATCGCCACCGCTATGAATTTAATAATACCTATCGGGAGCACTTAAGCCAGCACGGCTTTCTCATCAGCGGCACTTCGCCAAACGGCGAACTGGTGGAAATAATCGAGCTGGAAAACCATCCCTGGTTTCTGGGCTGCCAGTTCCATCCGGAGTTTAAATCCCGCCCCATGCAGCCGCATCCCTTGTTTCAGGACTATATCCGGGCCTGCCTGGAAAAGAAACGGAGATAGTCAGCCGGTGCCCAGACATACCATCACAGTGGCTGATTTCACCCTGGGCGCAGGTCGCCTGGCATTTATCGCCGGTCCCTGCGTCATCGAATCGCCCTCCCTGACCCTGGAGGTGGCCGCAGCGCTCAAGGAATTCGCCGCCGACCTGCAGGCCCCCCTCATCTTCAAGGCTTCTTTCGATAAGGCCAACCGCACGGGCGGTTCATCCTTTCGGGGTCCTGGCCTGAACCGGGGGTTGGACATTCTGGCGCAGGTCAAAGCAGAAGTGGGTCTGCCGGTGCTCTCGGATATTCACGAGGTGCAGCAGGTGCTCCCCGCGGCCCAGGTGCTGGACGTCATCCAGATCCCGGCTTTCTTATGCCGGCAAACCGATCTCATCCAGGCCGCGGCCCGTACCGGCAAGCCTTTGAATCTGAAAAAAGGGCAATTTTTAGCCCCCTGGGACATGGCCCAGGTGGTGGCCAAAGCCGTGGCGGCGGGCAATGAATCCCTGCTGCTCACCGAACGGGGGGTGCAATTCGGCTATAACAACCTGGTGGTGGATTTCCGGAGTCTGCCCCTCATGCGGGCTTTGGGCTTCCCGGTGGCCATGGATATCACCCACAGCGTGCAATTTCCCGGCGGCCAGGGAAGCTGTTCCGGGGGAGACCGGCGCTTCGCCCCCTCCCTGGCCCGAGCCGCAGTGGCGGTGGGGGTGGATGTTGTTTTCATGGAAGTACATCCCAGCCCGGATAAAGCCTTATGCGACGGCCCCAACAGTCTCCCCTTGGCCGAGGTCCCCCGTTTATGGCAGGAGTTGCTTGAATTGCATGAGCTGCAAAGTTTCTGGAAGGGTGACTGAAATTGGAGAAAAACTCTGATACAGCCGATCTTTCTCTGAGAGCCGCACGCATCCGGCTCCTGGTATTGGACGTGGACGGCGTTTTAACTGATGGCAGCATTATTTACACCGATGGCGGGGAAGAGATTAAACGTTTCCACGTCCGGGACGGCCTCGGCATCCGCTTGCTGCAGCAGGCCGGGATCGAGGTGGCCCTGATCACCGGGCGGCAATCCCAGGCGGTGGCCCACCGGGCCCAGAATTTAAAAATAGCCCATGTATTTCAGGGGGTCCGGGACAAACTGGCGGTTTTACGTTCTGTACAGGCCAGCCTGGGAATATCGGCTCTGGAAACCGCCGTGATGGGTGATGACCTGGTGGATCTGATCTTGATGCGGCAGGCGGGACTGGCAGTGGCCGTGGCCGATGCCCCCAGAGAGGTAAAAGATTCGGCCCATTGGGTAACTTCGCTGGGCGGCGGCCGCGGCGCGGTGCGGGAACTCTGTGAACTCGTGCTTCAGGCCAAGGGGCTGTGGGAGGTATTACTGCGCACATATACTGGCAGCTAACGGAATAATGTGTTATTTTAAGAATATGATAATATCATTGCTTAAATCATACGAACATCCTTCCAGTAAAATTATGAAGCTTGAGTCCCTGAAGACAATCGCAACCCTGATGGCATCCTGCTTGGCGATTCTCCTGGTCTGCCTCGGCCCGGCTCTAAGCGCTGACGACACTCCCCCTGCCAACCCCGCGCCGCCTCCCATCAGCCCGGAAAAGCAGGGGGAAATGAGAGAGATCAGACTCACGGAAATTCAGGACGGCGAAAAAAAATGGCTCCTTACCGCGGCCGATGCCGACTATCTTAAAGACCGGGGCCAGATT
>VGSX01000030.1 GCA_016874895.1 Deltaproteobacteria bacterium | reverse complement strand
GGCCAGGGGTCAGAGGTCAGGGGTCAGGGGTCAGGGGTCAGGGGTCAGAGGTCAGGGGTCAGGGGTCAGAGGTCAGAATAAAAGTTGGTGAGTGCTTTGAGAAGCCGTTTTGCTAGGGGCGGCAGAACAAAAGAAAAAAACTGAAAACTGAACACTCATAACTGACCGTTGGCTGCCTCCAAAAAAAAATATGGCTTTAGGAGAAGGAGATGCACGCTCTGGCGATAATTCCGGCCCGCTACGGTTCCAGCCGTTTTCCGGGCAAACCCTTGGCAATGATTGCGGGCAAACCCATGATCCAGTGGGTCTATGAACTGGCCAAGCAGGTGGCCGAATTGCAGGAGGTCTATGTGGCCACTGATGACCACCGGATTGCCGAGTGTGTCCAGTCCTTCGGGGGGCAGGCCATCATGACCCATGGCGGGCACGCCTCGGGGAGCGACCGTTTGGCCGAGGCCGCGGACATTCTGGACCTGCCGCCGGAGGCCATCATCGTCAATATCCAGGGAGATCAGGTCGTTTTTGCCCCCCCGGTGATTGCCGAACTCATAACCCTGTTAAAGGCCGATCCCCGAGCGGATTTAGCCACCCCCATCCGGGGTTTCACCGATGCGGCCACGGCCCGCAACCCCAACGTGGTGAAGGTGGTGTTCGACCGGCAGCACTATGCCCTCTACTTTTCCCGGGCTCCCATTCCCCATTATCGGGATGAAGGGGGAACTCCTTGTTATTTTAAACATATCGGCATCTATGCCTACCGGCGGGACTTCCTGCCGCGCTTTGTGCAGTTGCCTCCGGGGGTCTGGGAAGCCGCAGAGAAGCTGGAGCAACTGCGGGCCCTGGAATTTGGTTTTAAAATCAAGGTAGTGGAGACGGAGTGGGAGACGGTGGAGGTGGACGACCCGGCGGATGCGCCAAGAGCCGAGGCCTATCTGCTCAGAGCATCGTAATCACCCCATTGGGCGCATCGATGCGGCATAAAAATTCACCGCCGAGGCGCAAAGAACGCAGAGGCTTTACTTCGCGCCCTCTGCGTCTCTGCGGTGAATTAAATCTGGAAACACGCTGGTTATGCCGAGCCGGCCTGATTAATGGCCGCCAGGGTGATATCCAGGAGTTCCTGGAGTTCTGTTAGGGAGATGCACAGAGGCGGCATCAGGACGATGACATCCCCCAGGGGCCTGAGGATGGCGCCGAGTTTTCTGGCCGCCAGGATCACTCGGTGGCCCTGGCGTTGCTTCACGGGAAAGGGAACCTTGCTGGCCTTATCCCGAACAAGTTCGATACCCACCATAAAGCCCCGCTGCCGGATGTCCCCGATATGGGGATGCTCTACCCAATCCGCCAATCGGGCGGCAAGATAAGCGATCTTTTCCTGGAGCTGGTCTATCAGGCGCTCAGAACGGAACAGGGCCAGACTGGCCACCGCCGCGGCCGCAGCCAGGGGGTTGCCGGTATAGGTGTGACCGTGGAAGAACGCCCGGAATTCGTCGAATTCACCCAGAAACATCCGGTAAATGTCGTCGGTGGCCAAGGTGGCGGCCAGGGGGAGGTAGCCCCCGGTAATTCCCTTGGCCAAGCAGAGGATATCCGGGGCAATCTCATCGTGCTCGCAGGCGAACATCTTCCCGGTGCGGCCGAAGCCGGTGGCGACTTCGTCGGCAATGAGCAAACAGCCATAGTGGTCAGCCAGTTCCCGGATTCTCCTGACGTATCCGGAGGGCTGGGCGATCATGCCGGCCGCTCCCTGAATCACGGGCTCGATAATAATGGCGGCCAGCTCATCGTGATGAGACTCCACCACGGCCTCCAGGGCCGTCAGGCACTGCTGGTGGCACCGGTCCTGCTCCGGGCAGCGGTAGCAGTAGGTATTGGGGGCCTCCAGGGTGGGAAAGAGCAGGTCCTTAAAGATGGCATGGAACAGGTCGATGCCGCCCACCGAGACGGCTCCCAGGGTGTCGCCATGATAGGCGTCTTTTAATTTGACAAAACGCTTCCGTTGCTTCTCCCCCCGCAACTGCCAGTACTGGTAAGCCATTTTCAGAGCTACTTCCACTGCGGTGGAGCCGTTGTCGGACAAGAAGACCCTGGTTAATCCCGGCGGGGCAATCTCCACCAGGTCATGGGCCAGGTTGAGGGCGGGAATATTGGCCAGCCCCAGCATGGTGCAGTGCGCCACCTTACTGAGCTGGTCCTGGATGGCCCGGTCCAATTCCGGCCGCCGGTGGCCGTGCACGTTGGCCCACAGGGAGGCTACGCCGTCTAAGTAGCGGTTGCCCCTATGGTCGAACAGGAACACGCCTTCGCCCCGGGTAATGATGAGCAGCTCCTCTCGGGCAAAGCCTTGCATCTGCGTGAAGGGGTGCCAGAGGTGGGCGTGGTCCCAGGCTGCTAAGGTGTCGTAATGCTGTTCCATAAAGAGGAGGGGAGCCTCAAGGGTTGCCGGGACCTCGAGGAAATCAATCTAATTATAGGCATCTCTCTTTTTGCGCGGGTTATATAACTGATATTGTTTTATCTTATTAAAAAGGGTAGTTCGGCTGATGCCCAAAATTTGAGCCGTAATCTGACGGTTCCAATTGTTCAGGACAAGAGAATTACAGATAATGCCCTTTTCCGCCTCGGCCAGGGCGGCTGCCAGGGATTGACCGTTCAAATCAACATTCTTACTGGTGTCTTTGCGCAATTCCTCGGGCAGGACCTGTTCGATAATAAAATCTCCGGGGGAAAGAATGACGGAGCGTTCCATGACATTTTCTAATTGCCGGACATTGCCGGGCCAATGATAGTTATGGCAGAGCTGCAGGGCACTTTTGGTAATGCCTTTGACATTTTTCTTGTGAATTTCGTTAAAGCGTTTAATAAAATATTCGATGAGGGCTTCGATATCACCCAATCGTTCGCGTAAGGGGGGAATGAAGAACGAGACAACATTGATGCGATGGTACAGGTCTTCCCGGAACTTTCTTTGTTCCACTTCTTCTGTCAAGGGTGAATTAGTGGCGGTGATAATCCGCACATCGGTGGCAATGGATTCGTTGCCGCCCACTTTTTCAAAAGTTTTTTCTTGTAAGATGCGTAAGAGCTTAATCTGACAATTTTGAGAGGCGCAATTGATATCATCCAGAAAAATCGTCCCGCCCGAGGCCTCCTCGAACTTCCCCTTTTTATTCCGATCAGCCCCGGTAAAAGCTCCTTTGACATGACCGAAAAGTTCGCTTTCCAGGAGGGTTTCCGCCAGGGTGCCGCAGCTCAGTTCCACAAAGGAGCCGTCCCGCCGGGAAGAATGGCGATGTATATATTTGGCCAGCATGGATTTGCCGGTGCCGGATTCCCCGGTTATGAGGATAGTTGCCATGGTCTCGGCTACCATGTGAACGATATCAAGTAATTCTATCATCTTGCGATCTTTAACTATTATCCGGTCGTCCAATTCCCATGGTCTTATTTTCTTTTTTAAGGACTGGTAGGAAGCCAATAATTTTTTCTTTTCCAAAGCCCTTTTGATGGTAAGTTTCAATCGTATGTCGTCTATGGGTTTGGTAACATAATCATAGGCCCCTAATTTAATGGCCTCCACGGCTCCGTCGATATGACCGTGCCCGGTAATGAAAATTAATAAGCTTTCAATATTTTTCCCCTTGATTTCCTTGAGCAATTCTATGCCGTCAATGCTTGGCATGCGAATATCGGAGATGATAACGGAATAATGTGTTTCATCGAGTCGTTGCAGCGCCTCCAGGCCGTCTAAGGTTGAATCGACCTCGTATCCTTCGATACTGAGCAATTCTCTCAAGGAATGACAGACGAGGTCATCATCGTCGACGATCAGAATATCTTTTTTTTTCAAAGTGTCACCCCTCGCAGATTAAGCATTGTGGGCATTAATATGAGGTCGGTCGGGTAAAGAAAGCTTAATGATAAAATGCGCTCCCCCGCCCTGAGAACTTTCCACTGATAGCTCCCCCTGGTAACGGGAAATAATTTTCTCACAAATGGTTAAACCCAGCCCCAAGCCTTGGCCCTGATTTTTGGTGGTAAAAAAAGGCTTAAAGATATTTCCCAGGTTTTTTCTGTCTATACCAGGCCCGGTATCCTTAAAATGTACCTCTAGTCGGTCGTCTTTTTCTAAACCGATGATTTCCAACTGACCCCCCTCTGGCATGGCCTGGATGGCGTTTTTGATGAGATTGACAAAAACGGTATACAGATCGGTGCCATAATACATGTCCTTAAATATAGGCGGAGTTGAGAGCAGGATTTCCACCCGCTGATCCCTGGCCTGAAAAAGCAAGATCTTCACTGCTTCCTGGAGTTGGCTCAGGAGACTGTCTTGGGGCTTCAAAATGCCCGGCGGGTTGCCAACGTTCAGGATGGACTTGATGGCCGAGGACATTTTACTGAGACCTTTCTGGGCCTCGGTTAAATAGCGGTTCACATCATCGGGAGAGTCTTTTTTCATCTGGGCCAGAGAGATGTATCTCTTTACGCCATCTAGGGGATTATTAAGTTCGTGGACCACACAGGCGGATAATTTTCCCATCACCGCAAAATGTTCATAGAGCGATAACCGTTGCTGCATCTGGGATATTTCCGTGATATCTTCTAAGATAAGCAAAAGTTGCGGTCCGGCGCGGGAAGAATTCAGCCGCACCAGGTGCAACAGGGAGAAACTGTTGCCCTGTTCTGGGTCGGTAATGGTTATCTGGCCGCAATCGACGGCCCGCTCGCCTTGTATTATTCTCTCAAAACAATTTTGTATTCTGCTATTGTCCGAGGGTGAGATGCCTTTCAGATAAGTTAGTATTTCTGAACCGACCCCCGATTTCTCCTGATTGAATAATTTCATAAAAGTCGGATTGGTGTAGCAGATCTTTAAATTATGATCTAATACAGCCAATCCCATGGGAACGGAGGTAGTGAGCCGGTTAAACGTTTCCTTGATATCTATCAGTTCGGTGCGAGTATCCTCTAAGGCATCGTACCTTGTACGGCTTTTTTCCTGCAATTCCCGGTTCTGCAGATTTTCGGCAAATATCTTGGCCAACAACCAAAGGAGAAAAAGTTCCCGGGGAGTGAATGCCCTCATATCCCCGCGATCGGCCAGGTTAATGACCCCCCAGACCCGTTCCCCGATGATCGGGGCCACCATAAAGCTCTTGGTATGATAATGCCTGCTTTTCTGAAAATTGAAAAAACGAGGTTCCAAAGTCACATCGGCCACCAACAGGGGGCGTCCGCTCTGGAGAACATAGCTCATCACCCCTTCGCCGGGCCGGGCAGTGGGAAAATCAACCTGGTCACATTCCTTAACGCGCATGGCCGTGCAGATAAGGTGCAGTCCCTGGCGATCAAAGAGAAAAACCGAGCCCCGGGAGGCCAAGGTCAGTTTTTCCGCGGCCTGCAAAAAAGCAGTGGCCAGTTCCGAGAGATCCTGTATGCTCCCGGCTTCCCGCCGCAGTTGCTCCAGAGTCTGGAACTCCTCGGTTTCGGGCGCTAGATCGAGGACTTGCAATCCCAAAGCTTCAGCGCCCTTCAGGGTCCATTCCAATTCCTGGGTGGCCTGACGCAAATCCTTAAATTTGAGGGCTCTTTCGATGGATAATACCAGGTCTTCGGGATAGACGGGCTTGGCGATGTAATCAAAGGCGCCTAATTTAATGGCGGCCACCGCGTCCTTTATGGTGGCAAAGGCCGAGAGGATCAAGGTGGTGAGGTCGGGATAGAGCAGACTGACCTTTTGCAACAGCTCCATGCCATCCATTTCTGGCATCTTGACATCGCTGAGCATGAGGTCATAATTGCCACGCTCCAAGAAATGCAGGGCTTCTAAGCCATTTTGGGCGACATCTACGAAAAACCCCCGATCATCGAGAATTTTCTTAATTATTTCGAGGATCGCCGGTTCGTCATCCACCACCAGAATTCTTGCCGTTTTGGGCATATGTCTTCTCTTAAAAATTATTTCTCTGGACAACACCTGTCTGGACGGCTGCCCCGGGCTGAAGCCTTGGAAATACTACTTCCTTATTTTCTTATCGACCGCAATGTACCGGTTGTTAAACAAGCTCTTCGGAATTAAACTGGACATGTTCATATTTTTTATCATATCTGTTCAAAAATATAAACATCATAAAGGTCCCAAAAAAAGCAATCGATTATTTCTGTTCAGTTTCCATCGGGCAAAATCCCAGATTCTAATAATATTATGAATATACATGCAATAAACAGGCCAATAAATCCTGTGGCAGCCTCACTCATCAACCGTTTGGCGGCATACCAGCCGGACCGGAATTTCCTTGAAAACATTATATAACCTCGTCTTGGCCCGCTCGTAGCGCTGGGAAAAAATATACGCCACCTCCGAAATAACCTTGAACCCCACCTCATAGTCCTCTTCGAAAATCTTTTCTAAACACGGCACATCGATGGCAATAACCTGGGTCGGCTCCAGACAGGTGGCGGTGAGCGAATGAAGCTTGAGGCCCAGCAGGGACGCACTCCCGATCATCCCTTTGGGGCCGCGGCGCTCATAGGAAATGGAGGTGGAACTATCCACCACGTCGTCCAGACTCACCAATCCCTCTAAAATAATATACATTTTGCTGGCCGGGGTGTTTTGTTGATAAATGACGGCCCCCCTCGGATAGTGCTGCCTTTCGCAGCAATTTACCACACGAGCCAACTGTTTTTCATCCAGGTGGGCAAAAGGCGTCGTATTGGACAATAAGCGGACAAGGGACATTTTTTCTCCTGATTTGTATCAGTTCAGACCGGTTGGCCAGCCTGGCCTGGGGTTTCCTGAGAAATGGGATCCGGCTGGCAGAAAAATTGTTTTTCAGCCTACCCCGACCTGTTATAAGACTATTTTAATCTTTCCCGGCTAAGAGACAATGTTTTTTTGTAATCGTTCAGCTTTCACCAAAAACCATGGGTTAAGTCGATTAAGAATATCTCATGACGAGAATTCTCAGCCGGCCATCCCGCTTATTTGGGTTGTTCATCGCCGCGGATGATAGTATACAATAGTGAGTATCCTTTGATCTGAACTTTTAAAAGTGTAGAACATTTTGGAAGCAAGAATCGAATCGGCAATCTGTCCGGGCTGCGCCTGCCTCTGCGACGATATTGACATCACGGTGGTGGACGACCGTATCTACCAGGCCGCCAATATCTGTCTCTGGGGCGCCAGCAAGTTTCTGGCGCACAAGAGATTCCATCCCAAAAAAGAGCGCCGCCGTCTCCAACAACCCCGGATAAAGCAAGGATGCCTCTGGCAAACCGTCCCTTACGAAGCAGCCCTAAAGCGGACCGCGGAGATATTGACCAGGGCCAGCCGGCCGGTGATTTACGGTCTGACCAATTCGGGCTCCTGGGCCCAGGAAGCAGCCCTGGATCTGGCCCGCAGCACCCGGGCCCGGCTGGAGCCGGCCGACCTGGCCTTTAAAGCCCCTTATTATCGGAGCCTGATGAAACATGGCCTGTTTTGGGCGTCTTTAGATGTCATCCGGGACGAAGCAGACACAGTGGTGTTCTGGGGGGCCAATCCCCTGCACTCCTGCCCCCGGCATGTGGTGCGGTATTCCGTCTTTGCCCGGGGCAAATTTACGGAACGGGGTCTGGAAGAGCGCCGCCTTGCCGCGGTGGACGTGTATCGGACCGAACTGGCTGAATTCGTCAAGCTCTTTATCCGGCTGGAGCCCGGCCAGGAACCTGCGCTGGTCCAAGGTCTGCTGGCCGCCCTGACGGGAGGAAAACCGCCGGCCATTAGGGGACTGCGCCGGTTGGCGGCCCTCCTGGAAGAGGCCTCCTATGGGGTAATATTCTTCGGCCGGGGAGTCAGTTACGGTCCGGCCCAGGAATTGCTGGACGGCCTGGGGGAGCTTACCGCCCGGCTCAACCGCGGGAGTCCTTTTATCTTTTTTCCCCTCACCGCGGATTTTAATTCCACGGGATTGTATCACCTGTTGTTGCGAGAATTGGGATCTCCGCTGGCCCCGGATTTCGGCCATGACTTGGCAGGAACAGGGCAGGCGGAACCCGTGGCCTGGTCCGAAGTGGACGCCGTGGTGGTGGTGGGGGCCGATCTTTTCTGGTTTTTGTCTCAGGAAGAGATAGACCGTCTCAAAAAACGACAGGTCCCGGTGGTGGCCCTGAGCCCCTTTGCCAACCGCACCACGGGACACGCCGAGGTGGTCATCCCCGTAGCCCTGGCCGGCGTGGAAACACCCGAAATCGCCTATCGGATGGACGGGTTGCCCCTTTTTTTGCCCAAAATTGTCTCTACCCACCTGTGGTCGGATTCCCGGGTGCTCCGGGAACTGACCGCCCTGCTTTAGGATGGTTTTCTGCAATGCGCCGATTTTATTGTTAATATGGAAATGCAGGGTTAGACGGAGCAGGAACTTCTTCATGGGGTTGGTTATTCAGGGCGGTATCGTTTTTGATCCGAGCAGCAATTGGGATGGCGAGGTGCGGGATCTCTTCATTGCCCATGGCCGGGTGGTAGACCATTTGACCGAGGTCGATGAGGCGATAGATGCCCGAGGTCTGGCAGTGACGCCCGCAGCCCTGGAGCTGCGCAGTCCGGTGGCCGGATACGGCCAGAATTTTCTGCGCCTCTGGGGTGGGCTGCCCTCCCCCCGGGAACTGGGGGAATCCTATGCCCTCCTGGGCTACACCCATATCCATGAACCGGACCTGACCCTGCCCACCGCCAATTACGTTCACCGGGAGCTGGCCGCCATCCCCCTCATGGATACCTCCGCCTCGCTAACCCTTAACCTGCGAGATTTTGATATTTTTTTGAAAAATAAGGAAAATTTATCAGAGGTAGCGGCGGCCTGGGCCTATCTCCTGGAGCACTGTGGCGGTCTCACCCTCCGGGTGGCGGAGCCATTTGTCCGTTATCGTCAGGAATTTTATCAGCATCGTACGATATCTCTGGAAGCAGTTTTAGATATATTAGACAATATATTACATATATTAGATAGTAAAATATCTCTAGAGGCCACTCCGGAATTGTTGACCGCCGGTCTGCCGTCCTCCGGCCGATTCCATCTCGCATGCCTGGGGCCAGCCCTGGTGAACCCTGAGGCCTTGGAAAAGGCCCACCGCCTGTTGGCAGCCGGGGTTTCTGCTGATATGGGACTTCTCCCTCCCGCTCCCCGGTCGCAAGGGTCATTGGTGCCGCTGACGATTGACCAGGACCGGTTTGCGCCTTGTGATCTCCATGGCTCCCCGGACCCGGAGGCACCCCGCCGGGCTCTGGAGCTAGCCTTGCACTGCCGCCAGGCCAACCTGGCTTTTTCGGCGGCGGATTTGCGGCAGACCCCGGTGAGCAGTTTTCCCCAACTATTTTCCTGGCTCTGCGACCATCACAGCCGCCGCCGTTTCTGGGGGGAGGACCTGGCCCCCTGCAGCTATAGCCTGCATGACTGGCTCAGAAGCACCCGCAGTCTGCCGGCCCAACACCTGGGCCTCCCGGACCGGGGCCATTTACGTCCCGGAGCCAGGGCCGACGTGTCCATCTACGATCTGCCAACGCTTTCCTGGTGGCCCCAAAGTTTCAACCGCTGCCGCATGCTGCTGAAAGCAGGGGAACGTGTGGTGGATAATTACGAGATAGTAAACCACACAGTCTCGAAAGCCACTTTCTACCGGCGGACCGGGGCGTTGCCGAACCACATAATCGATGGCCTCTATGCGAAATCCAGTTTCCGTCCGGGTAATTTAAGGGTTCACCCCAACCCGGAGATTCATTGGCAAAAGGCGCCCTGATGCCGGCGGTGGAAGAGATACAGGAATTCCTGCCCAACCTGGACTGCGGCCGATGCGGTCTCACCTGCGCCGAATTTGCCGGTTTTCTCCTGACGCGGGAACTGGCCCCGGAGGATTGTCCGGTGCTGCATGAGCCGGATTATGCCGGTTTCATCGAGGCGCTGCACGAGTTATTGGGCCAGCCTACGGTTCAGGCCGCGGCCGGGATGCAGATTGACCTGGAAAAGTGTATCGGTTGCGGTATCTGTGTGGCCATGTGCGAATTTCACCTGGGCAACTGCGCCGACGCCAGGTTAGGGAAAGGCCCCAGACCACAGGATAAGGTTATCTTTCACATCGTCAACGGGGGTGCCGTAGTGGTGCATCAGGAAAGATGCACCCGCTTGCTGCAGGCCGCGGAAAAGTGCAGCAAGTGCGCCGAATATTGCCCCACTAAGGCTATCGTGCTATTTTAATTATGGAAAAAATCCGGATACAGGATCTTGAGCCTGAATTTAAGGAAGAGCTGGCCCGGGAACCGGGTTGCCAGCATGTGGTGCGCTGTTTTTCCTGCGGTGTCTGCACCGCCGTCTGTCCGGTGAGCGCCCTGACGCCGGACTTCAGTCCCAGCCGCATCCTGCGGCAGATCATGTATGGGATGAGGACTGAACTGTTAACTTCTCCGGCCTTGTGGTATTGCCTGGCTTGCGCCCGCTGCTCCTTTCAGTGCCCCCAGGATGTCCGGTTCCTGGATATTATTCAGGGACTGCGGCGGCTGGCCGTGCAGGAGGGATTGATCAACCCGGAACTGGCTGATCGGTGCCGTCAGGGAGAAGAACTCCTGCAGCAGTTGCGGCAACGGTTCCTGGCCCGGCTCATCTCCCGGCCTGATGCGGCAGACAGCCTGCCTCCGCTCCTGGCCGAGATGGCCCAGGAACTGGCGGCGGCCCCTCAGGGCCAACATCCGCCTAAGAACGCAGGGGATGATTAGCTAACCTCCCTTTTTTTAGCGGTCAGCGGTCAGCTTTCAGCCATCAGCTAAAAAATAAGTGTAAGCGGTCAGCGGTCAGCTTACAGCCGTCAGCTAAAAAAGTAATATCAAATAGTTATCACAACATTGCTGACAGCTGTTTTATCAACTAGTTGACTTAACCTTTTGTTTTTGCTGATAGCTGATAGCTGATAGCTGACAGCTGATTGCTGATAGCTGATTGCTGATTGCTGACCGCTGAACGCCTACTCATTATGACAACAGTCAATAATCCCAGGCTAGCAGCCTTTCTGGGGAAGCTGCGGTCTTCTCCGGAAACTCAGGCTTTCATCAGCCACTATCATTATCTCCCGGCCACGGAGGCGGTTTTTGGCGTTCCCGGCCAGCCTCTGCCCCCGCCGCTCCGGGAAGCCCTCACCAGGCTGGGCATCACCCGGTTATATTCGCACCAGGCCCAGGCCCTGGATTCCCTCCAGGCCGGGAACCATATTCTGGTGGCCACCCCCACGGCCAGCGGCAAGACTCTGATTTACAATATCCCGGTGGCGGCAGAACTCCTGCAGAGGCCGGAGAGCCGGGCCCTCTACTTGTTCCCCCTCAAGGCCCTGGAACAGGACCAGTTGAAGACCCTGGAGGAATTGCAGGCCGCCCTCCCCTCCCCCGCCTTCACTGTGGCCATCTACGACGGCGATACTCCCCCGGAAGTGCGGAAGCAGCTCCGCCTGCGGCCGCCCCACATCCTGATCACCAACCCGGATATGCTGCACCTGGGTCTGCTGCCCTACCACGAATCCTGGCGGGGGTTTTTCTCCCGATTACAGTATGTAGTCATCGACGAGGTGCACACCTACAAGGGTATCTTTGGCAGTCACATGGCCCAGGTGCTGCGGCGGCTGAACCGCCTCTGCCGGCATTACGGCTCCTCGCCCCGCTATATCCTGGCATCCGCCACCATTGACAATCCGGGCGAGTTGGCCGCCAAACTCACCGGCAGCGAGGTCGAGGTGATCTCGGCCTCGGGGGCGCCTTTGGCGGGCAGGCACTTTCTCTTCCTCAACCCAGACGGTAGTTCCGCGGCCCTGGCCGCCCGCCTCTTCGTGCAGGTGCTGCGCCAGGGACTCGCTACTATCTGTTTCACCCAGGCCCGGAAGATCACCGAACTGATGCATCTCTGGGCCCTGCGGCAGGCCCCGGAATTAAAAAGATTAATCAGTTCGTACCGGGCCGGCTTTCTGCCGGAGGAGCGCCGGGATATTGAACGGCGTCTGGCCGGCGGCAAGATGTTGGGGGTCATCTCCACCAGCGCCCTGGAGATGGGCATCGACATCGGCGGCCTGGATGTCTGCATTCTAGTGGGCTACCCCGGGACGATGGTAACGGCCTGGCAGCGCAGTGGCCGGGTGGGACGCTGGGGCCAGGATTCCCTGGTACTGTTGGTGGCCCAACCCGATGCCCTGGACCAGTTCTTTATGAAACATCCCCAGGAGTTTTTCTCCCGCCAGTTCGAAGCCGCGGTCCTGGACCCGCATAACCCCCATGTGGTGAAGGCCCACCTCCCCTGCGCGGCCCAGGAATTACCCTTGCAGTGGCAGAATGAAGCGGTTTTTGATCTGTCGGCCTACCGGGAGCACATCGCCTCCCTGGTCCAGGAAAAGAAACTGCTCCGGGCCGCGGCCTCGGAGACCTGGTACCCCAATTCCCGTTTTCCCCATAAAGAAGTTAATATCCGGGGTATCGGCCAGAGTCTGGCGATTTTCAAAGTCGGCGGCAAACGCCCCATCGGCAGTATCGACGGCCACCGGGCCCTGACGGAGTGCCATCCGGGGGCCATCTATCTCCATAAGGCCACCTCCTACCTGGTGGAGCGCCTGGACCTGGAGAGGCGCAACATCCTGGTGAGCCCGGTGGAGCCCACGTATTTCACCCGCATCCAGAGCGACAAGGAAACGGAAATCCTGGAGAAGTTCGCCAGCCGGGAGCTGCCCGGCTTTACGGCACACCTAGGCCGGCTGAAAGTAACCCACCGGATTCTGGCCTATGAAAAAAGACGCCTGGTGGGGCAGGAATTGCTGGGGGTCATTCCATTGGAACTACCGCCCCAGATTTTTGAAACCGTGGGGATGTGGCTGGAAATACCCGATGCCATCAAAAAAGCCGTGCTAGATTCCGGCGGTCACTTCATGGGGGGCATCCATGCCCTGGAACACGCCCTCATCAGCATGTTCCCCCTCTTCGCCCTGGCCGACCGTTATGATATCGGCGGGATTTCCCACCCCTTGCACCCTCAGGTGCAGAAGGCGGCGATTTTCATCTACGACGGCTACCCCGGGGGCGTGGGGCTGGCGGCCCGGGCCTACGACATGACCGAACCCCTCCTGGCCAAAACCCGGGACCTGATTGCCGCCTGCGGCTGCGAAGACGGCTGCCCGTCCTGCATCCACTCCCCCAAATGCGGGGCTGGCAACAAACCCTTGGACAAGGCCGCCGCGCTCCAGGTGGTGCAAGGCTTGTTGAGGCTAGAACCCTCCCCAGAAAGCCAGCCCACCCAGGAAAAACCGGAGATTTATCCGATGGCCCCGGCCGAGACCTCCGAACCCATCTGCTTCCTGCCCTGGACCGACTCCTATCGTATCGCGGTCGTGGATATCGAGACGCAACTCTCGGCCGAGGAGGTGGGCGGCTGGCACAAGTGCCAGAAGATGCGCCTGTCGGTGGCTGTGGTGGCCGACCTGGCCGAACAAAGATATGAAGTCTATTTCGAGGCCCAAGCCGGCGAACTCTGCCGGCGGTTGCAGGAAGCTGACCTGGTGGTAGGATTTAATTTGAAACGATTCGACTACAAGGTTTTGCAGCCCTACACCGCCATTGACCTGGCAGCCTTGCCGACTCTGGATATTTTTGAGGATATCCGGTCAGTTCTGGGGCACAACCTTTCCCTCGGGCACCTGGCAGAAAAAACCCTGGGAGCAGCCAAAAGCGGGGACGGCCTCCTGGCCCTGCAATTGTTCAAGGAAGGCCGTCTCAAGGAACTTACTGATTATTGCCGCCAGGATGTAGCCCTGACGGCCCGGCTCTTTGCCTTCGGCAGCCAGCAAGGGCACCTCCTCTATCAGCACCGGCAGGGGGCGTTGGTGCAGATCCCGGTGGACTGGCGGGCCGAACGTCTTTTTAAAAAAGCCCGAGCCGGCTGAGGTTTTTTTTTGCTATTTCACCGTAAATGATTTAATATGGCCCAATAATAAAAAACAAGAAAGGACGACAGGATGCTGCGAAAATCTACTCTGGGTCTGTTGGTTATCATGGCTCTGATGCTCTCTTTGACGGCCCCGCCGGCAATGGGCGTGGTGAAAGAAGGGGATAAACTGGGCGACCTGGACTTTCCGGCCCCCATGACCCCGGAGGATGCCAAGTATTTAGGCGTTACCCCGGGCCAGCCCTTTAAGTTAAGCCAGATCGGCGCGCCCTATGTATTATTGGAAGCCTTCGGCACCAGTTGCCCCCATTGCTTCACCCAGGCGCCAGTTTTAAACACCCTTTACGGACTCATTCAAAAGGACCCCAAGCTGGCCGGCAAGATTAAAATTATCGGCCTCGCCGCGGCGGACAGCCCGGCTAACGTCGATATGTGGAAACAGAAATTTAAGGTCCCTTTCCCGCTCCTCCCTGATCCCGATTTGAAGGTCTACAATAAACTCGATGTGTTGGGGACCCCGACAACCCTGCTGTTGGATAAAAGCGGCACTGTGCTGAAGGCCCATGCCGGTGTATTCCAGAACCCCGCCGCCTATTTAAAAGAGCTTACGGCGAAGATGAAATAACTCCGGTCTGGGGCGGCTTCAGCGCCGCTCCGGATTTATGCATGGCATTTCTGTGGGATTGTAAGGCTTAGCCATGGACTTCAATTCAATTTTAGTGGCCACAGATTTTTCCGATTGTTCCGGGGTTGCCTTCAGCGCCGCCCAGACTCTGGCGCAGCGCTTTGATGCCCGCCTGATCCTGCTCCACGTCATCGATCAGAATTTTCTGGAAAAATTAGGTAGCCATATCGGCAAGAACCGGGAAGAAGTCGTTAAAGACCTGCGCCGCAAGGCTGAAAAAGAAATGCAGGATTTTCTCAAACAGTGGAATCCGTCGGCGCAGTCGGTGGATACCATCATCGCCACCGGCACCCCTTTTCAGGAGATCGCCGTCCTGGCCCGGGACCTGGTGGTGGACTTGGTGGTCATGGGCGGTTACGGCAAAAAAGGACGCGGCAAAATCGAGGAGGTCTTTTTCGGCTCCACCGCAGAAAAGGTGGTGCGCCTGCTGCCGTGTCCGGTACTATGCATTCCCAAGTGAACAGGTTCAAGAATGTCACGGGGCGGGGCTCAGACCCGCCCAAGCTGCCCCTTTTTAATTTTTAAAAAACTGGACTAGACTCAGGCGCTAAAGCGCGAAATCCACCTGAATCTTGAAAATCCGCCTGGCCGGGAAGCTATAGATCTCAGCAATGCCGCTTTTTTCCCCGATCTCTTTCAAAATCTCACCGAGACGTTCCGTGGACTCCGCAATCAGGGTAAACCAGATATTCAGCCGGTGGCGCCGCAGGTAGTTGTGAGTCACCCCGGGATATTGATTCACCACCTCAATGAACTGCTCGATCTGCTCCTCGGGAACCTCGGCGGCGCACAGGGTGCTGGTGTAGCCTAATTGCCGGGAATTGAAATTGGCCCCGATGCGGCGGATCACCCCTTCCTGCACCATCCTGTGGACCCGGGCCACCACTTCCTCTTCTGACAGACCCAGACACTCCCCCACGGCCGCATAGGGCCGGGGGGTAATGGGAAAGAAAGACTGAATCTGGTTCAGGATGGCCTTATCCAGGTCATCCAGGGGGACATTGTCATTCTGATTCATGCCGAAACCCTCGGTTCATAGAGGCACAGGGGCTCATCCCCCAGAACATCCTGGGTCAGGGCATAGGCCCGGGCCCGGCAGCCGCCGCAGACCTTGCGGTATTCACAGCGGCTGCATTTGCCGTGATAGCCTTCCAGGTCCCGGAGCGCGGCAAACAGGGGCGACTCGGCCCAGATCCGGCTGAAGGGTTGTTCCCGGAGGTCGCCGGCCGGCAGTTCCAGATAACCGCAAGGCTGCACCTGGCCCCGATAGGATACGAAGGCGAAACCCTGGCCGCCCAGGCACCCCTTGGTCATGGCCTCCATACCGTGGGTGGCCGCCGAAATTTTTTCACCCCGGGCCGCGGCCTCCTGCCGCCAGAGGCGATAGAATTGCGGCGCGCAGGTGGGCTTGAGGTGGAGCAGGCCTTCTTTCTGCCGGGCCAGGAGCCAGCGCAGGGTCTCCTCGTAGTCCGCCGCAGACAGCAGCTGGTCCCTGATCTCCTCCCCCCGGCCGGTGGGGACCAGGACAAAGACATGGTGGGCCGCAGCGCCCAGTTTTTGGGCCAATTCATAAATAGCCGGCAGTTCGAGGCGGTTGGCGGCGATGATAGTGGTGTTGATCTGAAAAGGCAGGCCCGCCTGCTTCAGAATTTCTATGCCTTGCATGGCCCCGGCAAAGGCGCCGGACACCTGGCGGAGGCGGTCATGGCTGGCCGCGCTGGCCCCGTCCACGGAAATGCTCAGCCGCTGGATGCCCGAGTCCTTGAGCCGCCGGGCGATGTCGGGAGTGACCAGGGTGCCGTTCACCGCCATGACCATGCGGTGGCCCAGGCTGGCCCCATAAGCGCTCAGCTCGTAGATGTCCTCCCGCAACAGGGGCTCACCGCCCGTCAAAATTACCACCACCGGGCCCAGACCGGCAACATCATCCAACAGGGCCTTGCCCTCGGCCGTGCTTAACTCACCCTCATAGGGTCCCAGGCCCGCAGCGGCCCGGCAATGGGCGCAGGCCAGGTTGCAGCGCCGGGTGGTCTCCCAGGCCAGAAGGCGTAACATGGGGGTTTTATTGTCTTTACCTTTCAAGGTGCTTCTTTTCCTTATTATAGCAGACGGTAGATCAAGGCATCTCCGGTTATCAGGGCAAAATCACATCGGCTTCGGTCTTTCTGCGGTGGCAGACTTTTCTTCCTGCTGCGGTTTCGGCTGGCCGGCGGGGGCGCGTCTGCTCCGCTTCCTGGAACCGGAAGCGCCCCCGGGGCCAAGGGAACCAGACTAGAACAACATCCGCACGACAATTACGGCCACCATAATCCCCACCAGGTCCGCAGTCAGGCAGACCGGCACCAGATACCTGGACTTGCGGATGCCCACCGCGCCCAGATACACCGCAATGACGTAAAAGGTGGTCTCGGCGCTCCCCATAATCACCGCAGCGATGCTGCTGGTGAGGGAGTCGGGCCCGTGAGTCTTCAAGATTTCCGTAAAAATTCCCAGGGCCGCGGCATTGGACATGGGTTTCACCAGGCCGATGGAAAAGACTTCCGGGGGCAGCCCCAAGGGGCCGGTGGCTGCGGCAAAAACCCCCTTGAAAAAGTCGTGCGCCCCCGAGGCCTGGAAGGTTTTCACCATGATGAAGATGGCCAGGACATAGGGAAAGATGCCGATGATAATATTAATGCCCTCTTTAGCCCCCGTGACGAAGGACTCATATACCGGCGTCTTTTTGGCAAAGCCGTAGGCGATGGTGAAAAAGATGAACAGGGGAATGAGGTACTGAAAGGCCTGCTGCAGCTTTTCCATGTCAACCTTTCCTGTCGTAGATTTTTTTATACAGCAAGAGGATGCCCACCGCGGTGACGGCCGAGATGACGGTGGCGATGAAGGTGGGGAGCATGATCCGGTTCGGGTTCTGGGAGCCGTAGCTGGCCAATAGCCCGATCACCGTAAAGGGAATCAACTGCACACTGGCCGTGTTAATGACAATGAAGAGCATCATCTCAAAGGAGACGGTGTCGGGTTTGGGGTTCAATTTCTGGAGGTCCTCCATGGCCTTGATGCCCAGGGGGGTGGCGGCGTTGCCGATCCCCAGGACGTTGGCCAGCAGGTTCAATGTAATGTTGGTGATGGCCGGGTGCCCTGGCGGGATGTTACGGAACAGCAGGGACATGACGGGCCGGAAGAAATTGGACATCTTGTAGATAACGCCGCAGTCCTCCAGAATTTTGGTCAGGCCCAGCCACAGTGAGACGATGCCCACCAGGAACATGCAGACCTCCACCGCAGCCTTCCCGGCCTCGAACAGGGCCTTGGTAAACTCATCGATCCTGCCGCTGACCGCCGCAAACAAGACGCTCAGACAGACGAGCACCATCCAGATGACGTTCATACACCCTTTCCTTAAAAAGGAAGTTATATTCTAAATAATTTTCATGAGTTATAAGTCACCCGCGAACCATGAAAATATCCTAACAACTCAAGTTTGGCACCCCTGATTTGCTGACAGAAGAGCCGCTACTTATCTGAAGAGTCCCAGAGATATGTTTCCAGATGATCGACCTGCAGTTTTCAGACGATTATCATTCTCCCGGTGAGGCTCCGTCTGATAATGGCCTGCATGCCAGATAGAATTTTAAACAGGCATGAGGTATTATCCATTGTCGCAGTTGATGCTATCTTATATTAATTTTCAGGCGGGAATTACAGTTAAGGAACTTTTTGAACTTGCCGCAGGCGGCAACGTGGTGGAGGCTAACCTGACCACTTGATATTTTTTGGCGGGCGATGGGTGACTCGAACACCCGGCCTTTGGTTCCGGAGACCAACGCTCTATCCACCTGAGCTAATCGCCCGCATGTTGGTTTTATGTTACCACATAAAAAAGCCCTGTCAAGAAGAACGCTGGCAGGCGGATCATCTTCACAGGGCCGGGAGGAGAGGCTTTAAGGTAAGCGGTCAATCACCAGCTTAGGGAATTAAATACCCGGAGTCGGTATAAGGCAACTGACTACTGATTTTTGCGCTTAGTCGGCTTAATGCAATTTTCCTTGCTGAAGCTGATGGCCTAACGTTAATCTACTTCCAACATTTTTTTGCCGCAGCACTCGGGCCGGGGGGCTCCTTCTTTGGCGTCCTTGATGGCATTACATTGGGAGCAATAATACTTAACGGTTTCTTCTCCTTGGGGTTCCGGCACCTTGGCGGTGCAGCCACAAGTACACATGTGTAATCCTCCTTAGTTATGATGTTCCCTTGAACACGCTAATCTGAGCCATTTTTTGCCGATTCAGCAAATACGTTAGATAAACTCCTTCTCCTATGACGTAATATTGCTTCATTAATACCCTCGCCCCTTGAAGGGGAAAGTTCAGGGGTGAAAAAGACTTTTTTCGAGTTCAACAATGTTGCCTTGTCTTAGGATTCAGCCGGGTTTTCGTATTGAGAAATCACCTGCCATCCCTTATCAACCCACGCTGTGAGAGCGGGGGGGGAGTATCCCACAAAGAAAGGCTTGGGGTCATGGGTGTCCTGCATATCCACCTGGACTTCAATGTCCCCCTTTTTGACCACATAGCCCCAGTTAAAATTATCGGAGGTGGAGGGCGCCGTGGCCTTGCCTTCATAAACTAGACGATTGCCGTCTTTTTTGACCTTGGAGTAGGTGAAACAACAATCGCCGCCCATGCCGCCGCAGCCGCACTTACCGCGTTGCAACACAAAGCCGTCCACCTGGAAACCGCCGGGGGCGCGTTCAATCTGCATGTCAGGCATTATACCCTCCAAATAATGAGTTCTTACTGGTTAATATTAGTTCCTATTATCTCTTTGTCAAGTTTTAAAATCAGAACTCTTTTTTTTCTGCTATGAAAAGTTCACCATGTAGGGCGGGAAAGCGAAGCGCATCCCGCCTTCGAACTGAAAAGCCGCTGGACCGACCGGGAATATTTTAGTACTCCAAGACCGAGTAGTTGAACAGTTGATTGATCTCCTCCCTCAAGGCCGAGGAGGGTTTCAGGTGCAGGGCGGGGGGCAGGGCCAGGACGTGTTCGGCCTGGGGGGGTGAAATGAAGTGGAGAAATGACGGGATGGGGCCGCGGTGGCGCTGCAGGATCTCCCGCAGGCGCAGAAGGCGGTCCTGGTCCAGGCCGTCGGTATGCAGGCGCACATGCAGGGCGGGGGGGATCTTGTCGCTTTCGGCCTCCAGGGAGCGAACCTCCTGGGCGATGATCTTCGGCCCTTTTTCTTCCTGGGCCACCGTGCCCCGGACGAGCAGGGGCAGGCCCGGGTTTTTGAGCAGGTGGGCGGAGCGCTGGTAAATGTCGCTGAACACCACCACCTCCACGGAGCCTCCCTGATCCTCCAGGGTGACGAAGGCCATGCGGTCGCCCTTTTTGGTCATGGTTTCTTTCATGGCCACGGCGATGCCGCCCAGGGTCACCGGCCCGTTCTCGGATCTCTCCTCCAGGTCCGGGATGGTCAGGTCGGCCAGGACCTGGAGCTGGCGCCGGTATTTTTCCAGGGGGTGCCCGGAGAGGTATATTCCCAGGGCT
>VGSX01000029.1 GCA_016874895.1 Deltaproteobacteria bacterium | reverse complement strand
CGCTGCGGACTGCCCGCCAGCTCCTGGCCAATGTGAACAAGCAGGTGGACCCGCTGGCCCGGGATGTGAGGCAGACTGCTAAGGATATCGGCAACCTGGCTAGGGATTTCGATCCCCGGATGAAGAAGCTGACCACCAGCCTGGAAAGGACCATAACCGGCCTGGATAAAACCCTGCACACAGTTCGGGGCGTCGTTTCCGAAGATTCCCCTATGATAGTAGAACTGGAGAATAGTCTGAGGGAAGTTGCCGCCGCAAGCCGGTCCCTGCGAGAGTTCACCGCTGATTTGAATCAGCAACCCGAAATTCTGCTGCGCGGCAAGAGAAAATCTGGAGGCGCTGACCCATGCAAATAAGGCGATTTTTTCTTAACCCCATCATCATCCTGACGCTGGCCGGGTTTATTCTCGCCGGTTGCGGCCGGAGCCCGCTGCCATGTTTCTACACGTTGAGTTCCATGCCGGACCAGTTCGCCTCCGGGAGGACCGGTCCGGCGGCAGGTGCCGTCGTAGGCGTCGGCCCGGTACGGATGGCCGATTATCTGGACCAATCCCAGATCGTCACCCGTACCGGCGACCATCAGATGTCCAAAGACCAATTCCATCGCTGGGCCGGACCTCTGAAAAATAATCTCACCTATGTGTTGGCGGATAATATCGGTTCCATGCTGCCGACGCAGCAGGTGCACTTATTTCCCTGGCGCCAGGCCGTGCCCATCGACTTCCAGGTGACGGTGGATGTGGTCCGCTTTGACGGCCACCTGGGCGATGCCGCCCACCTGGAAACGCGTTGGACCATCTTCCAGGGGCCAGATAAAAAACTGGTCAAAACCAGGCGGTCCGATATCAGCGAACCGGTGACGGGGGCGGATTACTCCGACCTGGTGGCGGCCCAGAGCCGGGCCCTGGCCCGACTGAGCCAGGAGATTGTGCAGGCGATCAGGGAAGCCGGTCGAATATAAGGAAGCACGTGAGGTTACCTCATACCTCTTATCTTAATGGTAAAGGAGAAAAAAGTGAAAAGAAGGTTTGCCATCTGGTCGGTGTTGGGACTCATTGCGGTGCTGCTGGTCTGCTGGTCGGCGTTAGCTCAGGAAAAGGTTCACTTTGAGAAAGTCGGCCGCGTCAATTTCACCATAAAAAGCGCCGCCGCCGGCATCGGCTACAGCTGGGGGTCGGGGCGTTTTATTTTTCAAGACAAGACCTACCCTATTAAAGTATCGGGCATCAGCATCATTACCGCCGGCATCTCCTCCACGAATATCGTGGGCGATGTCTACAACTTAACCGATCCTTCCCAAATTGCCGGAAGATATACTCTGTATAAGGCCGGAGCAGCTGCCGGAGTGGGCATGGGCCGGGCCACTGCCAAAAACGAGAATGGCGTTCTCATCGAAATACTGGCTGAGTCCAAAGGGGTTAAATTCGACCTGGGCGCCGGCGACTTCACCATCGTGTTGGAAAAATGAGATTTTCCCCCACTTAAAAGAGGAGAAATCATGCTGTTACTGCTCTGAAAGTGGCTACGCCGAGCTGGGGTGGGCATTGCCCAACACAATTTCTGAGTAATAACAACGGGAACTGGAGCAGGAAGTCCGACCATATCTGGAACAGAATGAGGTTTGAGGTTTTTCACCAGGGAAGACAGGTGAAAATACGCCAGAAGCAGCCCTGTTCCTTCAGACAAGGCCTGTTTTTATGGAACAGCAAATGCAGCCGCCCCCACCCCTGACCAGCGCCCGGCTGAAGACGCTGCGAACCGCGGCCATCGCCGGGATTCTTCTTTCGCTGCTGCTTGCTGCCACTATGGTCCTTATCCGAATTTCTGTTCCAGCTATTTCTCAGGATATGCAGGACTGGTTGGCGACGAGGTTGGGAACCGTGGTGCTGGCACTGAACCCGGTGCCGTTCGCCGGCATCGCCTTTTTGTGGTTCATCGTTGTGGTGCGCGACCGGCTCGGCGCCGACGAGGACCGCTTCTGAACTTCCAATTTTAATTCCCACCCGAAACTCTCAACCGAAAGGGACGGCCATGTCTACCAAGAATACCGAGAACACCCGCCTGCAAGAGGCCCGGGAGGGCAAAGCCCCCTGGAAGAAGTGGGGCCCCTACCTGAGCGAGCGCCAGTGGGGCACGGTGCGGGAGGATTACAGTTGGGGCGGCGATGCCTGGGACTACTTCACCCACGATCAGGCCCGCTCCCGGACCTACCGCTGGGGCGAGGACGGCATCGCCGGCCTTTCCGATGACAAGCAGCGGCTCTGCTTCGCCCTGGCCCTGTGGAACGGCCAGGATCCCATTCTCAAAGAACGCCTCTTCGGC
This sequence comes from Deltaproteobacteria bacterium, assembly GCA_016874895.1. Lineage (GTDB taxonomy): Bacteria > Desulfobacterota > Desulfobaccia > Desulfobaccales > Desulfobaccaceae > Desulfobacca. The sequence continues at coordinate 18,321 of VGSX01000029.1, read as the reverse complement.
TTGACCAACTCAGAGGGCAACCACGGCGAAGATGTCAAGGAATACTACTTCTACCTGGACAGCACCCCCACCCACTCCTACATGAAGTTCCTCTACAAGTATCCCCAGACGGCCTTCCCGTACTCCGACCTGGTGGAGACGAACCGGCGACGCACTCGGGAGGAAAGTGAGTATGAGCTCATCGACACCGGCGTCTTCGACGGCGACCGCTACTTCGACGTCTTCGTGGAGTATGCCAAAGGCGGTGCGGAAGACCTCCTGGTAAACCTCACCGCCATCAACCGGGGGTCGGCAGAGGCTGAACTGCATTTGCTGCCCACCCTGTGGTTCCGCAACGACTGGGCGGCGTGGATTGCCAGACCTGGCGAGAAACCCCGTCTCAAGCAGATCGAAGCACCGGCGGGTGCCAGTGCGGTTCTGGTGGTACACCCGGTAATGGGTGAGTATACCTTCTCCTGCGATGGCGAGGTGCCGCTGCTCTTCACCGAGAACGAAACCAACTACGAGCGCGTTTTCGGCACCCCCAACGAGGCCCCGTACGTCAAGGACGGCATCAACAACTGCGTGGTCCTAAACCAGCAGGAGGCGGTGAACCCCGAGAAGACCGGAACCAAGGTGGCGGCCCACTACCGGTTCACCATCGGCCCCGGCCAAGCGGCGACGGTGCGGCTGCGTCTCACCGCCCGAGCCGCTGCCGCTGAAAGCCAAAAAACCACAGCCGCCGCCACCCCCTTCGGCCCGGAGTTTGACCGGGTCCTGGCCGCCCGGCGGCAGGAGGCAGACGAGTTCTACCAATCCTTGACTCCGCCGTCGGTCTCTGCGGATGCGGCCACCGTCATGCGCCAGGCCGTCGCCGGTATGCTCTGGTCCAAGCAGTTCTACTTCTTCGACGGTGACCAATGGCTGGACGAGCACCAGGCCAACCCTCTCCATCCCGGGAGCCGCGACTTCCGGAACCGGGAGTGGTTCCACATGGTAAACGAGGACATTATCTCCATGCCCGACAAGTGGGAATACCCCTGGTACGCGGCCTGGGACCTGGCCTTCCACACGCTGCCGCTGGCCATTGTGGACCCGGACTTTGCCAAGGTGCAGATGGAACTGATGCTGCGCGGGCTCTACCTGCACCCCAGCGGCCAGATGCCCGCTTACGAGTGGAACTTCAGCGACGTCAACCCGCCGGTGCATGCCTGGGCTACTCTTTTTCTGCATCGCACCGAAACGGCCCTGCGGGGCGACATGGACCTGGATTTTCTCAAAAGGGCGTTCAATAAGCTCCTGCTGAACTTCACCTGGTGGGTGAACCGCAAGGACCGCTTCGGCAAAAACGTCTTCGAGGGGGGCTTCCTCGGCCTCGACAACATCGGCATCTTCGACCGCAGCGCCCCGCTCCCCACCGGCGGCCACTTGGAGCAGGCGGACGGCACGGCCTGGATGGCCCTCTTCAGCCAGAACATGGCGGAACTCGCCATAGAGCTCGCCGTCCACGACCGCGCCTACGAGGACATGGTCGTAAAGTTCGCAGAGCACTTTTACTATATCGCCCGGGCCATGAACCGGGCCGGCCCGGATGGCATGTGGGACGAGGAGGACGGCTTCTACTACGACCTGCTGCGGCTCCCCGACGGCAGCGCCACCCGGCTCAAGGTGCGTTCCATGGTGGGACTATTGCCCCTGTGCGCCACCACGGTGATCGAGGAGTGGCAGCGGCAGCGTATTCCCCAAGCGGTGGCTCAGTTGTTGGAACGTTTGCGCCGGATTCCCGAGCTTTTCGAGACTATCCACCCCACGGGCCCGGGGCATTTGGGCGTGGCCGAGCGCGGGGTCTTGGCCCTGGTCAACCCGGAGCGGCTGCGCCGGATTCTGACCAAGATGCTCGACGAGAACGAGTTCCTGGGCCCCTACGGCCTCCGTTCCCTCTCTAAGTTCCACGAGCAGCACCCATATGTCTTCCAGGTGCATGGCCAGGAGTACCGGGTGGACTACCTGCCGACCGAGTCCAACACCGGCATGTTCGGCGGCAACTCCAACTGGCGGGGGCCGGTCTGGTTGCCGGTGAACGCTCTCATCATCCGGGCGCTCCTGAACTTCTACCTCTACTACGGCGACAACTTCAAGATCGAATGCCCCACGGGCTCCGGCCAGTTAATGAACCTCTTCGAAGTGAGCCAGGAGATCGCCAACCGCCTGACCCGCATCTTCCTGAGGGACGAGCACGGCAAGCGCCCGGTCTATGGGTGGACGGAAAAGTTCCAGGATGACCCTCACTGGCGCGATTACATCCTGTTCTATGAGTACTTTCACGGGGACAACGGGGCCGGGTTAGGCGCCAGCCACCAGACCGGCTGGACCGGGCTCGTGGCAAAGTTCATCCAGCTCTACGGCTTTCTCGATCCCCAGAAGCTCCTGGAAGCTGGCAAAACTGCCGCGTTTCGGGAGCAATAATCCCCGGCCAGGGATGGCCTGGCTTGAGGTCCGCACATATTTTGCAGCCCCCATAAGGATGAACACGTTCGTGAACAAGCAAATAATCCTGATCTTGTCCGTGCTTCTGAGCGTTCTGCTGGGCAGCCCGGCCTATTCCTGGGATTCCGACCAGCTTCCCCCGGGATTCACCGTGGCGGACCCTAAGGCCCCGGTGGAACTGGACGGCCAGGTCCTTTTTTACGTGCCCATAAATTCCAAAACCGAGACCGCGGACCAAATAGCTCAAAAAATCAGCGAACGGATTGAAAGACTGGCCAAGGATTTCACCTTTAAGCCGCAATCCATCGAGGTGGAAGATACAGCCTATAGCACCGACATCAAGGCGGAGGACAAGGTCATTGTCTCGGTATGGGATTTTGTGGCGAAAATTGAGGGGCGGGAAACAGAAGAATTGGCCCGGGAATATGCCGAAAATATCCGCCAGGGGATCGCCGCATATCAACAGGCCCACAGCCTGACCAACCTGGTGGCTGGCCTAATCAAGACTGCCCTGGCCCTGGTGGTCCTGGTGGCTTTGATTTTGCTGCTGAACCGGGGAATGCGCCGCCTGAACCAGGGCATCCTGGCCTCCCAGCGGATTCAACCTGTAAAAATCGGTGATTTTGAATTTTTCACCGCCGACCGCATTAAGACGGTCATCATCAGCCTCGTCAAAGTCCTCCGGCTCCTGGTGATCCTGGTTCTGCTTTACACTTACTTTCATCTGGGATTAAGCTTTTTCCCCACTACCCAGAAATACGCCCTGCAACTCTATGAGAGCCTCCTGGGAGCCATCGGCGGCATCGGCGAGGCCATCTGGCACCAGACTCCAGCTTTGACCTTTCTGTTGGTGCTTTTTTATCTAACCCGGTATGCTCTGAAAACCCTGCGTTTCTTCTTCGATCAGGTGAGTGCTGGCAAGGTTACGGTTGCTGGCCTGGATGCCGAAGTCGCCCCCATAACCTTCAGGATTCTCCGCTTACTCATCGTCGTCTTTGCTCTGGTGGTCGCTTATCCTTATATACCCGGCTCTGAATCGCCCGCTTTCAAAGGTATCTCCCTTTTCCTGGGCCTGCTTTTCTCCCTGGGCTCCTCTTCGGCCATCGCCAATCTGATTGCCGGCATCAGCCTCACCTACCAGCGGTCGTTTCATGTGGGGGACGTGATCAGAGTCGGGGAAGCCACGGGAGTGGTGTTGGAACGCCGGCTTTATATTACCCGCATCAAGACCCCGAAAAATCACGTTATCACCATCCCCAACAGCACCATACTGTCTGGGCACGTCACTAATCTCAGCCAGGAGGTGCTGGCGGGAGCCGGCCTGATCTTATCCACCAGTATCACCATCGGCTACGATGCCCCCTGGCCCAAGGTCCACGCCCTGCTTATCGAGGCTGCCAGAGCCACGAAACACATTCTTCCCAGCCCGGCGCCTTTTGTCCTCCAGACGGCGCTGAACGATTTTTACGTGACCTATGAACTCAATGCCTACACCGATGCCCCGGAAATCATGGCACGCATCTACAGCGAGCTGCACCAGAACATCCAGGACAAATTCAACGAGGCCGGGGTGGAGATCATGTCGCCGCATTATCGCCAGGTCCGGGACGGCCACCAGAGCACCATCCCGGCCGACTACCTCTCCCCGGATTACGAGCCTCCGGCCCTGCGTCTTACCACGGTGAAGAACCAACAGAATAAGGACAGCGAGTAGTTTTTTCGGCTAATGGATATGAGTCCGGTAATCAGAGTCGCCGTTTTGCTGTTCGGCATCAGCCTGGGGATGTGCTGGGCCGGGAGTAACGCCCGGGCCCAAGTCGAACTCGATTTAGGTGTCCAGGACTTTGTGGAGATCCCGTCTGCCGAAGCAGAAAAACCCGAGCACATCGCCGGTCTGGCCAAAGTACAGATGGATCAGGGTGAGGCCGCGGCTGCCCTGGCCACCATTGCCCAGGGCCTGGTGCGTTATCCCGATAACGTGGGCTTGCTGGCAAGTCAAGCCGATATCTATGCCTCTCAGCCGGTTGTGCGCCACCGGGCCCCAGAACTCTACCGGCGCCTGTTGATTCATCAGCCCGACAATCTGACGGTCAAAACCAAACTGGCCGCCGTTTTACTGGCCCTCCGCCAATTTGACCAGTCCGAGGCCTTGTTCCAGGAAATCCTGGCGGCCGATCCTGATAATCCGGAAGCTCATCTCGGTCTCGGACGCCTCTACCAAAGCTTTGTCTTTTACACGTTGGCTGCGTCTCACTTCGAGGCGGCCCTCCGGAAAATGCCGGAAAATCAGGTCGCCCGGGATGGACTCAATCAGGTCCGGGGCTTAATCACGCCCCAGGTTCAGGCCCTGGCCGGATATTTCGAGGACGCCGAAGGCTTTCAGCGGACTTTCCTCTATAGCAGTTACCGCTTTTACCTGCATCCCCGTCTGCGCCTCTACGGCGGCTACGGCTACCTGACCTACGACAGCGGCGCCGCCTTCTTTCCCAAGGGAAACCGGGGCAAGACCTTGCACCGCCACGTGCTGCCCCTGGTCCTGCAATACCGACCCAGCCGGACGGTTTTACTGGAATTCGCCGGGGCCTACAGCGATTACGGCCGCTGGGGGCAGTCCGGCACCTGTCGAACCTCGGGTTATTGGCAGGCCGGACCGGGGACGGGACTTTCCCTGTCGTACAGTTATCACGACATCATTGATTATTTCGGACCCTTTCGCGGCCCCTGGGGCCTGTATTTCGATGACTTTACCACTTATGGTCGCTATCGCTACGCCATCATTAATCCCATCGGGCTCTGGTCCCAGGCCTTTTTCGGGGCCACCGGGGCCAACACCTGGGCGGTAGTAAACCAGGTTCATGCCCATAGTACCTCATTGTGGGCCTATCAGATACTGGCGCAACGGCTGATCCTGAGCACCTTCGGGGAGCTGAGTTTTCCCACGGATGGCAATAACCGCCATATCCTGGGAGCCGGTATCCAATATCGGCTGCTCATGGAGCCGCTCTTCAAAATCAAATATTCGTTTACTTACGGTGACTATAAATACCGGGCCGCAACCCTGGCGGCACCCGGCGCCGGCCCCTCTTATAACGATTTTCAGTCTATAAAATACAATACCTGTGGGGCGGTGTTGGAAAAAAACTGGGGCAAACGGGCAAAACTGGTACTGGAGAGTAACTTCATTTATAGCCAGCAAATGAGTAATCCCTGGGTCAGGGGGGTCAATGTCCTGGCCGAAATGAACTATCTGTTAACCTACCATCTGTCCCTCCGGACCGTGGGCTTCTACTCCCACAGTGTCGGCCAGGGAGGAACTTCTTATCAGGTCCGCAATCTCTCCGGCGGACTTTCCTACCGATTTTAAAAGGAGATTGAGATGGCAAGGTATCCTTCCCTGTACCAGATAAATACCCGGGTCTGGCTCCGGGAGCAGGCCAACACGTCGGGGGGTCCGGCAACCCTGGCCGATATCCCCGACACTTTTCTCGACCGGCTTGTTGCAATGGGCTTCGACTATGTCTGGTTCCTGGGCTTGTGGCAGACCGGCCCGGCGGGACGTCTGGTGTCTTTGAGCCATTCTGACTGGTTGAAAGAGTTTGCCGCGACGCTTCCTGGTTTCACCGAGGCCGACGTCAGCGGCTCGCCCTTCGCGATTACGGGTTACACCCTGCATCGCGATTTCGGCCAGGAGGCGGACCTCTTTACTCTGAAAGAGCGGCTCCGGGAACGGGGGCTCAAGCTCATCGTGGATTTTGTTCCCAATCATACCGGGCCTGATCATCCCTGGGTGCAAACCCATCCCGAATTCTATGTTCAAGGGAATGAAGACGATTTAACGCGGGAGCCGCACAATTACCGGAGAGTTGAGACCGGCCAGGGCGCTCTCATCCTGGCCTATGGCCGGGACCCCTATTTCGCCGGCTGGCCCGACACCTTTCAGCTCAACTACCGCCATCCCGGTTTAAGGGAAGCCATGACCCAGGAGCTCCTCAAGTTGGCCGAAATTGCCGACGGGGTGCGCTGCGACATGGCCATGCTGATTCTCCCCGAGGTCTTCCAGCGCACCTGGGGTGAGCGCTCTCTGCCCCCCGACGGTTCACCTCCCGTAGACGAACCTTTCTGGCCGGAGACCATCGGGCGGGTCAAGGCCAAAAACCCGGGCTTTCTTTTCATGGCGGAGGTTTACTGGGATCTGGAGTGGACCCTCATGCAGCAGGGCTTCGACTATTGCTATGACAAAAGCCTTTACGATCGCCTGCTGTCCCGGGATGCCGGGGCCGTGCGGGCTCACCTCTGGGCTGAGATGGCGTATCAGAACCGGCTGGCGAGATTTCTGGAGAACCACGATGAGCCCCGGGCGGCCCACGATTTTCCGCCGCCGCTACACCAGGCAGCAGCAGTCATCACCTTCTTTACTCCCGGCTTGCGGTTCTTCCACGAAGGTCAGCTGGAAGGCCGCCGCGTGAAAGTCTCCATGCATCTGGGCCGCCGCCCCGAGGAACCGATTGATCACGAACTTATGGAATTTTACCGCAAACTGCTGGCCGGCCTGAAGCGCCCGGAGGTCCGGGACGGCCGCTGGCAGCTCTTGGAAATCCGCCCGGCCTGGGAGGGCAACCCCACCTGGGACCGTTTCCTGGCCTTCGCCTGGGAAGGAGAGACCGGTCAGCGCCTCATCGTTGCCGTCAACTATGGGCCCACCCAGGGGCAGTGCCATGTGATCCTTCCTTGGAATGATCTCCAGGGGCACAAGCTGATGCTCCGGGATCTCATCCATTCAGCTCAATATGACTGGCAGGGCGACGATCTCCTCAACCAGGGCCTCTATGTGGATCTGCCGGCCTGGGGATTTCATGTCTTCGCCCTGGAGGATGGTGATGCAGAGCCCAAAGCCGGTCCAGAGATGTAAGGCGCCGGGAGAACGGTAATAAGATGCCTCGGTTGGTGCAAAATCATGAGCCGGGTATATCCTGGCCAGGGTAGAAGAAGCGCCGCCTGGCATGACGAATAAAGCGCCCGTGCGGGATTAAGAGAACTGTCCTGAAAAGTTCACCATGTAGGGCGGGAAAGCGCAGCGCATCCCGCCTTCCAGCAACCTTTTCATGCTTTACGGGTGGGCCCCCGGCCCATGAGGAACTGTCCAGAATGAATGAGGATTTATTGATCATGAAAAGAAAAAAACATATCCAAAACCTGATGGGAATGGCAATCCTTGCCCTTCTGCCTTTGGCCCTGATCGTCAGCCAACCGGCCCTGGCGGCTCAGGACCCCTGGCCCAAGCACTTTGACCACCCCAAAGGGGAGGTAATCATCTATCAGCCGCAAGCCGAGGACTTCACGAACAACAAGCTCACGGCCCGGGCCGCAGTCTCCGTAAAAACCAAAGAAATGAAAGCTCCGGTATTCGGGGCCATCTGGCTGGCAGGCAACGTCTTGACCGACCGGGACACCCGCATGGCCACTATTTCTGAGATTAAAGTTACTGACGCCAGGTTCCCGGAGGCCAAGCCGGAACAGTTGGAGAAACTGCAGGCCTTCCTGAACGCCGAGATGACCGGCTGGAGCATCCCCATCGCCCTGGACCGGTTCCTGGCCGCCCTGGACGTCCTGGAAAAGGAACATGGCAGAGATCAGGGCCTGAAAAACGATCCCCCCAAGATCATTTTTGCCAACCATCCCGCAGTCCTCGTCCTTCTGAACGGCGACCCCAAATTGCTGCCCATTCCCAACTCATCCCTGATGCGGGTGGCAAACACGCCTTTTCTCATGTTATACGATCCCTCGGCCAAGACTTATTACCTGAAGGGCGGCGAAGTCTGGCTGGCCGCCACCGATCTCAATGGCCCCTGGAAGGATCTGGAGCAGGTCCCGGAGGCCATAAAAACTTTGGAGGCCTCGGCTCAAAAAGCAGCACCTGGCAAAGGCGCTCCCAAAAAAGTGGAAGCCACGGAGGGGAAACTGCCGGAAGTCATCGTCAGCACCGAACCGGCGGAACTTCTGGTCACGGACGGGGACCCTCAGTATACCCCCATCAAGGACACCGATTTGCTTCACGTCAGCAATACGGAAAACCCTATCTTCATGAATACTGCCACCCAGGAATACTTCGCCCTGATCTCCGGCCGCTGGTTTAAGACCAAAGCCCTGGATAAGGGGCCCTGGAGTTACGTAGCCCCGAACCAGCTTCCGGCGGATTTCGCCAAAATCCCGGAGAGCTCGGCCATGGGGTTTGTCTTGGTAAATGTGGCCGGGACTTCCCAGGCCAGAGAAGCGGTCCTGGACAACTCCATTCCCCAGACCGCGGTCGTCCACCGGAAAAAGGCCACCACCGAGGTAAAGTATGCCGGGGAACCCAAGTTTAGTAACATCCCCAACACAAACCTGGAGTACGCCGTAAACACCGGCAAGTCCGTATTTAAGGAGGGTGCCAAGTATTATGTCCTTGACCAGGGGATCTGGTATGAGTCCGATTCTCCCAACGGCCCCTGGGTGGTAGCCACTGCGTCCCCCCAGCAGGTGGACCAGATTCCGGCCAGCAACCCGCATTACAATGCTAAATACGTTAAAGTGTACGACTCCACCGCGGACACCGTCACCACGGGCTATACTCCCGGCTATACCGGTTCTTACGTGGATGACGGCACCGTGGTCTATGGCACGGGTTACGATTACCCGGCGTATTACTCGGAGGATGCCTACATCCCGCCGCCGGCGCCAGCCACCTACGGCTATGGGGCCACCTATGACCCTTACGTTTCCTCCTGGGGCTACCAACCCACCTATTACAATCCCGCCAGTTGGCTGGGTCCCAGTCTGGTGGGTGTTGGCGTGGGCATGCTCGCCGGCTATGCCATCTGGGGCGATGATAACTACTACGGCGGCGGCTGGTGGGGCGGCGGCGGTTATAACTACAACAACGTGCATGTCAGCCATAACTACATCAATAACCGTCCTTACAACCCGCCCGGCCGTTGGGCCGGAATCCAGCCCGGGGAACGGCCCGGCCGTCCCGGGGTGAGACCGACTCCCCTGCCGGCACACCGGCCCAATATTTATAACCGGCCCGGCAACCAGAACCTGCTGGCCTCCCGGCCTGCCAAACCCGCCACCCTGCCGGCCGCCAGACCGGAAAAACCTGCCGCCAGACCTGAACGCCCCGCCCAAGCCAGGCCCAAGCCCGAAACCCGGCCGGCTCAGCCCCAGGTTCGGCCAGCCGGCGGGAAAAACAACGTCCTGGCCGATAAAAACGGCCAGGTCTATAAGCGGGACAACCAGGGCAACCTGCAGGCGCGTCAGGGTAATCAATGGGCCAAAGCGAAGCCCGAGCGCCCGGTGGAAACCGCTAGGCCAACCCCCAGACCGGAACGCCCGGTGGCGTCACCTCGTCCGACCCCCAGTCCACGCCCGGTGGCAGCTCCCAGGCCCAGCGTTGACACCGGCCACTTGCAGCGGGACTATGCCGCCCGGCAGCGGGGTGAGGTGCGCACCCAGAATTTCCAGCGGGCTAGTGCGGTCTCCCGGCCCGCTGGCGGTGGCGGTTTTCACGGTGGCGGCGGTGGCCGTGGTGGTGGCGGCGGCCGCGGCGGCCGACGGTAGATTTTAAGGACCATGTTAGTAGCACTGAGGGGTGGGCCAGTACCTCCAATCTGGCCACCCCTCGCCTACACCCTCCAAACTAATAAAGCAACCAGTAGCTCTAGGTCATGGTGGTTGGCCTTTAATTACATCCTTTAGGCCGTGGCTCATTGTTCCGGGGGAACACCTGGAGCGGGCGGAGGCGCCTTACGTCGCCTATGCCCCGGCATGTCCCTCGACCATGGTGCTGCACATTGCCACAGCCCAATTGCTGGTGTTATCTCTTACAGCTTGAGAAAATCTAGCTAAGGAGGACCAATATGAATTCGAGAGTTGTTTATTCTCTGGCCATCCTGGGAATCGTCCTGCTGGGCGCGCCGTCCTGGGGCCAAGAAAAAGGTAAAGTCTCAGAGCCCACGGCCCCAGCGGCAAAAATAGAAGCGCCCCAGGCTGAACCGGCCAAGGTACCGGAAAATGAACCCAAACAGGTGCTTCGCCGGATGTGCGATTACCTCAAATCCCTCGAGGAGTTTTCTTTTAAGGGGGAGGTCACCGACGACCACACCTACTCAGCCGGGAATAAGCTGCAGTTTGCCTTCGGCCTGGAAGGCTATGTCAAGCGGCCGGACAAAATCCGGTTCACTGCCACTGGAGACCTGCAAAACAAAGAGGTTTTCTACGACGGCCAAACCTTCACCATTTACGACACCGCAAAAAAGGTCTATGCCACCGCGGCCATGCCCCCCACCATCGACGAGGCCCTGGCCAAACTTAACAGCGACTATGACATTAGTCTGATTCCGGCCCAACTGGCCAAAACCACCCTCTTTGAAGAGATTACCGAAGGGGTGAAAGACCAGGTCTATGTGGGTAAGGGGACGGTCTTCGGGGTCAAATGCCAACACGTAGCCTTGGATAAGGGCAAGGCCGTGGTGCAACTCTGGGTAGAGGACTCGGACAAGCCGGTACTCCGCAAGGTTGTGGTGACCTATAAAGATGTGGATTTTTCACCCCAGTGGACTATGTATCTCACTGAGTGGAACGTCTCCCCCCAACTGGCGGATAACAGGTTTACTTTCTCACCGCCCGAGGGTGCGGAAAAAATTGACTTTATGGCGATAAAGAAAGTTGAGGCCCCCCAGAGAGGCAAGGGGCAATCGAATAAGAAAGGAGGCCGGTCATGAGACGACTTACCGCTAAATTTTTCTTAAGCTTTATCCTGGTCATGGCCCTGTTGAGCCTGCCGTTCCTTCTGGAAGTGGCCCAAGCAAGGGGGGGTGGCGGCGGCCGCGGCGGGGGCGGCCATCGCGGCGGCGGCATGGGCGGTGGCGGCTTCCATGCTGCCCCTCGTCCCAGCGGAGGTGCCGGTCATGCAGGCAGCATACAAAGAGTTGATCCCGGGCGTCGGGACGTTGACGCCAGCCGCCGGGACGTGGATGTGACCCGTAATGTCGTTGTCGACGTGGACAACACTTGGCACGGCGGCCCTCAGCGCCCCGGTCGGGTGGCCAGGGCGGTGGCCGTAGGTTCAGTGGTGTATGCCCTTTCCAGTGCGGCCCAGCCGGTGGTCTATGACGGCACCACTTATTATGTGGAGGGCGACACCTACTACAAGCAGTGCTACCAGGGCGACGAGGTGGCCTATTGCGTGGTGGAGAATCCAAACCCCTGAGGCTGCTGGCCATATTGCCTAAAGACCTGACAGTTCCTCATGGGTCGGTGGCCCACCCGTAAAGCATGAAAAGGTTGTTCGTCCCTTCGTGCCTATGCTCCTGCTTAGATACGCCATTTGGGTGCGAAGCTCCTGCTTGGCCACGTGGTTAAAGGTTACGAAGCAGAGCTTCGTGCTTGTTTTGGGATTCCAAAGCTAAAGATTGGGAACCAGAAATAAGTTTGTTCAAAGGCGGGATGCGCTTCGCTTTCCCGCCCTACATTGTGAACTTTTAGGAGCAGATGAATAATAAATCGGATGACAAACTGATGAGACCCTTGACCACGCTCCAGCTATTAAACCTCGGGCGGGAGGAGCCGATCCTCCTCCTGCGCCCTGGTGCCACCTTGAGATGAATCCCATGAAAAAACTTCAGAGCACCTTGTATGTCCTGACCCTGCTTCTCATCCCAGTGACTGTCATCCTGGACAGGGTCGGGGGTGTCCCCCAACCCCTGCTGTTCTTTCTGGCAGCCGTGGCCATCTTCCCGCTGGCGGCCCTGCTGGTGCATGCCACCGAACAGTTGGCCTCCTATACCGGGGATACCATCGGGGGGCTGCTGAACGCCACCTTCGGTAACGCCCCGGAGCTGATCATCGCCCTGGTGGCCCTCAAGGCCGGGCTCTACGACATGGTCAAAGCCTCTATTATCGGCGCCATTTTGGCCAACATGCTTCTGGGTCTGGGGTTGGCATTCCTGTTGGGGGGATGCCGCCACCACACTCAGGAGTTCAATCCGGCTGCGGCCCGCAATGCCGTGACCATGATGCTCCTGGCAGTTATCAGCCTGGCCATCCCCAGCACCTTCCACAATTTTGTCACCGCGGAGACGATGGTGCAGGAACAGTACGTCAACCTGGGCGTGGCCCTGGTGCTGCTCGCCACCTATGGCTTGAGCCTGGTATTTATGTTAAAGACCCATCCCGATTTTTTTGCCAGCTCCGAAGCTTCGGCGGCCCATGGGGCTAAAGCCCGGTGGAGCCTGCCCCGGGCTTTGGTCACCCTCCTGGTGACGTCGGTCTGCGTGGCTTTTATGAGCGAGATCCTGGTGGGAGCCGTGGAGGAAACCGCCAAAACTCTGGGCCTGTCCCAGGCGTTTATCGGCATCGTCGTGCTGGCCGTGGTCGGCGGCGCCGCCGAGACCAGTTCGGCGGTGGTCATGGGAGTGAAAAACCGCCTGGATTTGAGCGTTGCCATCGCCATCGGCAGCTCCGTCCAGATAGCCCTGTTCGTGGCGCCGGTGCTGGTGCTGGCCAGCTACTTCATAGCCCCCGAAGCCCTTAACCTGGATTTTGGTCGGGGCCTGCTGGCGGCTGTATTTTTGACCGTCATGATCAGCGCCATGGTGGCGGGCGACGGCAGGGCCAACTGGTTTAAAGGGGTGCAATTGATTACGGTTTACGTTCTCCTGGGAATTATGTTTTACTTTTTACCTGGTTCTCATTAATATTATTCGATGATTATGGACTTGTTGCCGAGAGCATTATTGGCGTTGTCTCGAAAAAGAATATAAAAACCAGCAGATGAAACTCTCCAGACTAAATCCCCGACAACTCTGGTCCGATGAAAGCGGCCTGACAACCTTGCTGGTTTTGACCCTGGTCTTCATTATTTCCCTCACTACCCTGAGCGATTACAGCTTCGGCAGGATTCTGATCCGCCTCTTTTTCTGTCTCATTGTGGTGGTGGGAGTACTGACTACCTTTCCACAGAAATGGCTGCATGCTTTTGCCCTTGCCCTGGCGGTGGCCATCGTGGCCGTTAACTTTACCGAACATTTCCAAAAACTGCCGTATCTGGAGATGCTCAACACCGGTCTCAGCCTGGTTTATGTGGGACTTCTTCTTTTCACCCTGGTCTTTCAGGTCTTTCGGGAAGGATCGGTGACCAGGCACCGGATATCCGGGGCCATTGTGTTATACCTGTTTCTGGGGGCATTTTGGGCTTTGCTCTACAAGATGTTAGCCCTGAACGTTCCCCAGGCCTTTCACCTGTCTGAACATTTAATCATTGATCATCCAGACGATCTCCTGCGTCATTTTATGTATTTCAGCTATATTACTCTCACCACCACCGGTTATGGTGACATCACCCCGGTCCATCCGGTGGCGCGCCTGCTGGCCATGTTTCAGGCCCTGGCCGGACAGCTTTTTCTGGTCATTACCCTGGCCCGCCTGGTATCCCTGGAACTGATGCACCGGAATGAGAAAACTGACAGCCAGTAGGAAAAGAAGAGGTAAACGCCCATGAATTTTAAGCATGTCGCTCGAAGTCCCTTTTTAGCCTATCTTTTAATATTAACCTGCCTGTCCATCTCTCTGCTGGCGGGTTGTGGAGAGGAAAAGGCCACTGCCCCCGTCGCTCCCTTGGTGGAGGTGGCGCCGGTGGTGCAGCGGGACGTCCCCATTGTGCGGGAATGGGTGGGCTCCGCCGACGGCCTGGTGAACGCCAAGATCAATGCCCAGGTTCAGGGTTACCTTATCAAGCAGAATTACAAGGAAGGCTCATTTGTCAGGAAGGGCCAGGTCCTCTTTGAGATCGACCCCCGGCCTTTCCAGGCGGCCCTGGCTCAGGCCAAAGGGCAGTTGGCCATCAACGAAGGCCAGCTCTACACCGCCAAAGCCAATCTGGACAAGATCAGGCCCTTGGCCGCAGTGAATGCGGTGAGCAAAAAAGACCTGGATGACGCCATCGGCCGGGAGGCCTCGGCCCGGGCGGCGGTGCAGGCCTCCAAAGCGGCGGTGGAGAAGGCCGAGATTGATCTGAGTTTCACCAAAATTACCTCCCCCATCGACGGCATCGCCGGCATTGCCAAAGCCCAATTGGGCGAGCTGGTGGGAACCCCAGGCGGTTCCGAGCTGACCACGGTTTCCACCCTGGATCCCATCAAGGTCTATGTCCCCATCAGCGAGCAGGAATATTTGCAATTTACCCGGAAGCCTCTGCGCAGTGACATGGCCGAACGCCAGGAGCCTAACTTGGAGCTCGTCCTGGCGGATGGCAGCCTTTTCCCCCATAAAGGTCTGGTATCCTTTGCGGACCGCCAGGTGGACGAGGGAACCGGCACCATCAGAGTAGCCACCCTCTTTCCCAATCCCGGCAATTTCCTGCGTCCCGGCCAATTCGCCAAGGTCAGGGCCCTGCTCGAAACGCAGCAGGGGGCCTTGCTGGTGCCCCAGCGGGCCGTGAATGAAATCCAGGGGCGTTACCAGGTGGGCGTGGTGAATCCGGATAATACAGTGGATATCCGCTGGGTCAAGGTGGGCGAACGCGTCGGACCCCTGTGGGTGGTGACGGAAGGCCTGAAGCCGGGTGAGCGCGTGATTGTCGAGGGCCTCCAAAAAGTCAGGGCCGGCATGGCCGTCACCCCACAGGAACATCAGGAGGCCCCCGCCGCTACTCCGGCCTCCCAACCTGGGAAAGAGGAAAGGTAAGGAACCATGGCGCGCTTCTTCATCAACCGGCCCATCGTGGCCATCGTCATCTCCATCGTCATGGTCATAGTGGGCGTCGTGGCGCTTTTAGGCCTGCCCGTGTCCCAGTATCCCAACATCGTCCCCCCGGAAATCGTTATCAATACTACTTATGTGGGCGCTGATGCCCAGACGGTGGAACAGTCCGTGGCCACGCCCATCGAGCAGGAAATGAGCGGCGTGGATAACATGAATTACATGTACTCTTTGAACGCCAACAACGGCGAACTGAAGCTGTACGTGAACTTCGATATCAAAATGGACCCCAGCACCGCCCAGGTGCTGGCCCAGATGCGCCAGGCGCAGGCCGAAGCCAAGCTGCCGGAGGATGTGCGCAACTACGGCATCACCGTCAAGAAGTCCACCGCCGCGCCCCTTCTAGTAGTGGACCTCATTTCTCCTAATGGCACCTACGATGCCATTTTCCTGGCCAACTATGCCTACATTAACCTCAACGACCAGATGACCCGGGTGCCCGGCATCGCCAGCATTACCGTCTTCGGGGCCGGTCAATATGCCATGCGTTTTTGGGTCAGGCCAGATCAACTGGCCAAACTCAACATCACTATTCCGGAGATTATTGAGGCCATCCAGAAGCAGAACACCGTCAATCCCTCCGGCCAGGTAGGCGCCGAGCCTGCTCCCCCCGGCCAGGAATACACCTACGCCATCCGCTCCCAGGGTCGCAGGGATTCTGCTCAGAAGTATGGAGCTCAATCTCTATGCCCAGATCGGTCTGGTCATGCTCATCGGTCTGGCTGCCAAAAACGCCATCCTCATCGTGGAATTCGCCAAGATGGAGTATGACAAAGGCAAGGATGTGGCCGACGCGGCCCTGGAGGGCGCCCGCCTCCGGCTCCGCCCCATTCTCATGACCAGCTTCGCCTTTATCCTGGGTTGTGTGCCCCTGGCCATCGCTTCGGGCTCCGGGGCCATTGCCCGGAAGGTTATGGGCACCACGGTCATCGGGGGTATGCTGGCGGCCACGGCCATTGCCATCTTCCTTATCCCCGTCACCTTCTACGTGGTGGAGAAATTGTCGCACCGGAAATCTAAGGAGCATAATCTACCTGCCGCCGCCGAGACCGATTCCTCTGGCAAAGAAGGAGTAAAGCCGTGAGAACCTGTCTGACCATTCTTCTCCTCCTCCTGATCTCTGGCTGCGCCGTAGGCCCGGATTATTATCGGCCCGGCTACCCGGTCCCGGAGACCTTTCGGGGCGAAGGCCCGCCCATTCCCACCCGGCCGGCCGAGACTTCCTTCGGCGACGTGCAATGGTTTGAGGTTTTCAAGGATCCGAAGCTCCAGGAGCTGATTCGGATCGCTCTGGCAGAGAATTATGATGTCCAGATCGCGGCCCAGCGGGTGTTGGCGGCCCGGGAGCAGGTGACCATCCAGAGGTCCTACCTGTTCCCCACGCTTAATGCCCTCGGCCAATTGGAAAGCATCCGGACTTCCGAACGTGGTTTAACCACCATACCACGGCGGGAGCGCCTTGCCGGGCTGGCTTACGGCGACCTGTCCTGGGAACTGGACTTCTTCGGCCGTCTCCGCCGGGCCACGGAAGCTGCCCGGGCGGAATTTTTCGCGTCCGAGGAAAACCAGAAATTTGTTATCCAGACTCTGGTAACGGAACTGGCCTGGGCCTATTTTGAGCTCTTGAGCCTGGATCAGCAGCTGGAGATCAGCCAGCGCACCGTCAAAGTGCGGGAAGAATCCCTGAAGCTGGTGCAGGCCCGCTTCGATTACGGCTGGGACTCCCAGCCCCCGGTCCTTATGACCGAGAATCTCCTCTACGGCGCCCGGGCCGTGGTTCCCGACCTCAAGCGGGCCATCGAGCAGAAAGAAAACCAAATCAGTACCCTGCTGGGCCGCAACCCGGAGGGCATCAAACGGGGGAAGCCGCTCCTGCAACAGTATTTAACCGTATCCGTGCCTCCTGGCCTCCCCTCTTCTCTCCTGGAGCGGCGCCCCGACATCCGCTTTGCCGAAGAAAACCTCGTGGCAGCCAACGCCCGTATCGGGGAAGCCAAGGCCCTGCTTTTTCCCAATATCAGGATAACCGGGGTGGCCGGTTGGGAGTCCGCGGCGCTGAAAAGTCTGTTCACCGGGCCGGCCAGTTTCTGGGATATTCTCTCTCCCAGCGTGGTTCAGCCCATCTTCACCGCCGGACGGCTGCGGGCCGGGGTCCGGGCAGCCGAAGCCGAGCAACAGGCAGCCCTCCTGACCTACAAAAAGGCCATTCAACAGGCCTTTCAGGAAGTTTCCGACTCATTGGTGGCCGTCCGCCGGTTGCGGGAAGTCAGGCTGGAGGCGGAAAAGCAGGTGGAGGCCCTGACCAAGCAGACCGACCTGGCCAACCAGCGCTATTTTGGCGGGGTAACACCCTACCTGGAAGTCCTGGACTCCGACCGGCAGCTCTTCGAGGCCCAACTAACTTTGACCCAGATTCAGGCCAATGAACTCCTGTCCATCATCGCCCTGTATCGGGCCCTGGGCGGCGGCTGGCAAACCGGCCTTTGATGATATATTCATAAATATTCGGCCAACTCGGTAATAGCCAAAGAATCAAGTATTACACAGGGCTTGTTTGAAAGAGTGTTCCAGGGGGTAGAGCCAGATATCCTTGACGGGTAGAGAGAAGGTCCGGTGAACCTTGTGCTTGCCGCGACCTTTGGTTTGACCGACATAGATCCAGTCGGCAGCTTTATAACAGTTCCTCATGGGCCGGGGGCCCACCCGGAAAGCATGAAAAGGTTGTTCGAAGGCGGGATGCGCTGCGCTTTCCCGCCCTACATGGTGAACTTTTCAGGACAGTGTCCAGCGATAAAAGATGTAAAAAAAAACATCTTTCCTGATCAGATCTCTGGTTGAGGCAATTTCAACTAACTACCGGATCAACCGAATATTTACACTTCTTGTATATTTTTATCTAATATAATCAGGGTCATAGGGGAAGTTCGGGAACCATCCCTGCGAAAAGATTTTCAGTTGCGGGGGGGGGGGGGGGGGGGGGCTAAATATATATAAATAAAATTGGGGGAAAAAAAAAAAAAAAAAAATTAAAATAAAAACAATAAAAATAACAAAACAAAA